>JAOAIJ010000030.1 GCA_026414765.1 Clostridia bacterium
AGAACTTGCATACAGGAGCAAATACCTTGCCGGGGGTTACAACAACCAACCTGAGAAGACCCTGGAGGTATTTGTGGAAGACCCTCCGGGAAGCGGACAATGTGTATATAAAAGCGGAGATCTTGGACGGAGGCTGCCTGATGGAAGGCTTGAGTACCTTGGCAGAAGGGATTTTCAAGTAAAGATAAGGGGCTACAGGATAGAAGCAGGTGAAGTGGAAGCTGCCATAGAAGCCATAGATGGTGTAAAAGAAAGTGTTGTGGTGCAGGTAAAAAACAGTAAGGGAGAAAGTTGCCTCGCAGCATATTATACTACGTCAGAAGGTGTGGAACTTGGCAGGGACAAAATAAAGGATACCCTGAATAAAAACCTTCCCGGGTATATGGTTCCTACATACTACGTAAAAATAGAAAGCATACCTCTGACTCCTAACAATAAAGTGGACAGGGAGGCATTACCTGAAATACGTGAAAACGAAAAAGAAGGATACGAACCGCCGTGCAGCCAAACACAAGAAAAGCTTGCCGGCATGTGGAAAGATATACTCGGTATAGATGAAGTAGGTATAAACCAGGACTTCTTTGAGCTTGGAGGTCATTCACTAAAAGCTACAACTCTTATAGCCAGGATACACCGGGAACTTAATGTAGAAGTATCTTTAAAGGAAGTATTCAGCAGCCCTACAATAAAGCAGCTGGCGGCATACATTGACAGTGCATGCCGGAGTAATTACAAAGCCATACTGCCTGTAGAAAAAAGTGAATGGTATGAAGTATCATCAGCACAAAAAAGGATGTATTTGATTTATGCAATGGACCAGAGCAGTACCGCCTACAATGAGGGCGGAATAACCCAAATAGAAGGGAATCTTGACAGGAAGCAGCTTGAGGAAGCGTTCGAAAAGCTTATTCAAAGGCATGAAACACTGAGAACATCTTTTGAGGTAAAAGAAGAAAAAATAGTACAGATTATACATGAAAATGTAGAGTTTAAAATAGATTACTTTGAAGCAAAAGAAGAAGTCAGTGAAATAATAAAATCATACAGGCGGTCCTTTGATCTGAGCAAAGCTCCACTCATAAGAGTGGGATTGGTGAAGACGGGTGAAAAAAGGCATATACTCATCTGTGATACGCACCACATAATATTCGACGGTACATCCATGGGTATACTGATAAGAGACTTTGCCAGCCTCTATGAAGGGGTGCAGCTTCCCGAGCTCAGCATTCAGTACAATGACTTCTCTGCATGGCAAAATGAGTTTTTTAGAGGAGAAACCATCAAAAGGCAGGAACAGTACTGGATTGACACATTCAGTGGTGAAATACCCGAATTGAACATGCCTGCCGATTACCCGAGGCCTGCGGTTCAAAGCTTTGAAGGAAGTAGTATAAATTTTGAAATAGGCAGAGAGCTTACAAAAAAGCTTAATGAGCTGGCAAAAGAAACAGGCAGCACAACGTATATGGTGCTGCTGGCAGCTTATAACGTACTCCTGTTTAAATACACAGGGCAGGAGGATATAGTGGTAGGTACCCCCATAGCAGGAAGGCAGCACGGGGATTTACAGGGGATAATTGGCATGTTCATAAACACCCTGGCAATGAGAAACCACCCTGAAGGTGGCAAAACCTATAAAGAGTTTTTGCACAGTGTGAAGATGAATGCTTTAAGAGCCTATGAAAACCAGGATTACCAGTTTGAAATGCTTCTGGAGAAGCTGGATATCAAAAGAGACTTAAGCAGAAACCCTCTTTTTGACACAATGCTTATGCTGCAGAATATGGACATAAAAACTGTAGAGATATCATCCTTGAAATTTAAAGAATACATAATTGACAGCAAAAAATCAAAGCTTGATATTACACTGAATGCAGTTGAGAGGGATGAACAGGTATTCTTCACTTTTGAATACTGTACAGAGCTTTTTAAAGAAGAAACGATGCAGAGGCTTGCAGGACATTACATAAAAATATTAGAAGAGGTTTTGGAAAATCCCGCAATAAAGCTGGAAAATGTAAGTATGCTGTCTGAGAAAGAAAAGCAGAAATTACTTTTTGACTTTAACAATACAGCACTGCAATATCCGATTGAACAAACAATCAGCCAACTGTTTGAAAAACAGGTAAAGGATACTCCGGAAAACATTGCATTAGTAATTGAAGAAAAGCGGCTTACTTATATGGAATTAAACGAAAAAGCAAACCAGCTTGCAAGGCTGCTAATCCGAAAAGGAGTAAAAAGTAACTTTATTGTAGGTTTAATGGTAGAGCGTTCACTTGAGATGATTATCGGCATAATCGGAATATTGAAGGCCGGAGGGGCATACCTGCCTTTAGACCCTGATTACCCCCAGGACAGAATAAACTATATGCTTGAAGATAGCGGAGTAAAATTACTGTTGACACAGAAGAGTCTTAAAGAAAAAATAGCTGAATTATCCATAGAATCGGTTTATATAGAGGAGGATGCAATATATCAGGGGGAAGCAACAAATCTGGGACAGATTGGTACATCCGAAGATCTGGCGTATGTGATATATACATCAGGTTCCACGGGAAAACCCAAAGGAGTAATGCTGGAACAGAGGGGAGTAAACAATTTTATACAGGGAATCACGGAGAAAATAGAATTTATTCCAGGTAAAACCATATTAGCCTTGACAACAATATGTTTTGACATATTTGTACTTGAAACCTTGCTGTCACTTACAAAAGGATTAAGAGTGGTAATAGCCACTGAGGAGCAGCAAAAAGACGTAAGAGCTTTAAGAGAGGTTATCCTAAATAACAATATCGATATGCTGCAGATGACTCCTTCAAGGCTGCAGTTATTGATGAGTGAAAGAGAAATCACTAAATGCCTTAGAAAAATAAGTGAATTAATGATCGGTGGAGAAGCCTTTCCTAAAACGTTATTAGACCAAGTAAGGAGTGTAACCCAGGCTAGGATATATAATATGTACGGACCTACAGAAACCACAGTCTGGTCTGCAGTCAGGGAATTAACACAGCTCGAAGAAATGGATATAGGCAAACCGATAGCAAATACCAGTATTTATATTTTAGATAAAAATAATCAGCTTCAGGCAATAGGAATTCCTGGAGAGTTATGCATAGCAGGGGATGGGCTTGCAAGAGGGTATCTGAACAGACATGATCTTACAGCAGAAAAATTTGTTTCAAATCCCTTCGTAGAGGCGGGGAGGATGTATAGAACGGGAGATCTTGCAAGGTGGCTGCCCGACGGAAATATAGAATTCTTAGGCAGGATGGACAATCAAGTCAAGATAAGAGGGCATAGAATAGAAGTAGGGGAGGTGGAATCCTGCATTTTGAGTCATCCCATGGTAAAAGAAGCTGTTGTTGTCACAGCGGAAGATACGGAGGGCAATAAAAGCCTTGCTGCATATTATGTTGCCACCAGTCTGATTTCTTCACTGGAATTAAGAGAACATATTGCCAAAGAACTGCCGGATTATATGGTGCCCACTTACTTTGTACAGTTGGAGAAGATGCCGATGACTCTAAATGGGAAGATAGACAGGAAATCTCTTCCTTCTCATTCTGCTGGTCAGGAATATAAGACTGAAATAGTAGAGCCGAGAAATGAAATGGAAGAAAGGCTTACTGCTATCTGGAAGGAAGTATTAAGAATTGACCGGATTGGCATAGAAGATAACTTTTACGGACTTGGCGGAGACTCAATAAAAGCTATACAAGTAGTAGCCAAGACAAATCAACTTGGTTTAAATATAGCAGTAAAGGATATCGTGAAATATAAAACAATTGCTTTGATAGTAGAAAATGTAAACCTTGCTTCTGTAGACACAAGCATTATTCAGAAAGAAGTGGAAGGCAATATACCTCTTATTCCCATACAGAAGTGGTTTTTTGAACGTAATACAGAATACCGCCGTTACCGGAATCATACCAATATGTTTTTACTGGGGAGTGATACTGACTTAACACTGCTGGAAGGGGTTTTCAGAAAAATAATACAGCACCATGATGCCCTAAGGATGTCATTTAAGATTGAAGATGGACAAGTTGTGCAGTATAACAGAAAAATGGCCGATGTTCAGTTCAATCTGGATATAGTTGATCTGTCAGAGTTCACTTATGAAGAACAGATAGAAATAATGAAAGACATCAGTGAGAAAGTACAGGATGGACTGGATATTGAAAAGGACTTGCTTATAAAAGGGATTGTTTTTGATCTGGCTAAGCAAGGCAAAAGGCTTATGATTTCCATTAACTGCCTAGTGATAGATGGAGTATCATGGAGGATATTACTGGAAGATATTAATAAGCTTTACCAGTCACAGCTTCAGTATGTGCTGCCGCAAAAGACATCTTCATTCAAGGATTGGGCGGAAAGATTACAAAACTATTCGATTGACTATTTTGTAGATGTAGATTATTGGGAAAAGATAGATCCTCTCATAGTTAAGCCGTTGACGAAAGTAAAAATAGGAGATAACAAACCGGAAGATTTCAAATGTATTGAAATACAACTGGATAACAAATATACAACAAAACTTTTGAGTGAGGCAAACAAAGCTTTTGACACAGAAACATATGAAATATTGCTATCAGCCCTGACATTATCGCTGGCAGATGCCTTTGAAGTTGAGGGTATAGCTATAGCTCTTGAAGGCCATGGAAGAGAAGAAATAATTGAGGGTGTTGATTTGAGCAGGACAGTAGGCTGCTTTACGGCAAGATATCCAGGATACTTTGAAAAACAGGCTGGTCTGAAAGAAACCATATTATACACTAAAGAAAATTTGAGAGACATGCCGGGTAATGGCCTAAACTTTGGTATTTCCAGGTATATAGACGGAAATGAATTAATTAAGTTATCCGATCTGCAGGTATCTTTTCAATATCTGGGACAATTAGAGAGTCTGATTGATAAAGATGAACACTCATTACTATCTGTTTGCCCCGAACAGTCCGGCAGCAAAATAAAACTTTCAGACAAGCATTATAGCTGTATTGACATTGCCGGGACGGTGATAGATGGAAAGATGCAGTTCAGTATAGAATACAATGCCAAGTATATAGAGCATGACGAGATAAACAGGTTTACTTTACTGTTTGAAAAAGTATTAAAGGATATTGCAGAATATTGTTCAGAAATAGCTGATATGGGTATATGCGGCCGTGAAAAAAGCAAAGAAGAAGTAGTTGTATCAGTAAAAAGACAATATAACATTAGCTTTATTCCATCTTACAAATATCCTTTCTATGTAGATTGTACAACAGGTGCATTATGTGAAAAGTTGAAGTATGAGGAAAACATTCAAATACTTCCGAGTTTTCTGTATGCAGGGGAAGGCCACTGCCTTATAGGTCATATAAGTTTACAGGATATAGTCAGGAATACCGGTATGTTGAAATATTTCGGTATTAATTTTGGTCATCTAGAAGGGATGGGTGGTTTCTTAAAAGATGAATTAGGTGTTTTGATGCATACAAAAACCTTCCCGACACTTGATGAAGGTATGAGATACTGCCATAAGCTTGTAAAGGAAAATAAGCTGGCTTTTTTAAGAGGTACAACGTACTTTCTGAACTTTTCACCTGATTATTATATTGACAAAGAAGAATACATACAGAAGATGAATAACTGGTATAACCAGAAAGACGGTGTCAGTGATCCAGGAACTATGCTGGAGATGTCCCATGCATTCTTACTTGTTGATATAACAAAGAGGTCCTATGTAGTATATGACAGCAGTTTTGATTATTTTGGTGAGATGAATAAAAGCGATCTGTATAAAGCATTTAAAGGTATAAGTGCCTTGGAATTCATGAAAGGACATCCGGCAAATGAAGTAAGTCCTCCTTATATAGTACATGAAGTGGATTCATCGAACATAAATAAAGTTGCCCCTGGCATTATAGGGATGGCAATACTTAAAAAGAATTTAAAGAGATTTTTAGTATCTAAAAGGGTGGAGATAGAGCAGAATGGAGCTAGATATAATATCAGCCTTGGCCTTGCCGCCCTAAAGGATCTGGCGGACGAAATCCAGGTAATAGCAGTCGATTCAGAAAAAACCGTTGAAATAAAAGATTTTTTCACCCAGACGATTTCATCATTTGAGTATAAGTTCATATTCTTCAGGGATTTTTTAAAAGACATTGCAACTTACTGTAATGTACCGGGAGATATAATACGCGGATTGGACAAAAACATTTCACTGCTCAATGCAATATCTGATAAAGCCAGAAATAGCGAAATAATAGATTTTAGAAAATACTTCAGTAAGGCTAAAAGGGAGATATACAAAATTTATAGTGATCTTAACAGTTTGTTTGCAAGGCTGGATAAAAGTACAGATTAAGTGCTTTTGAACAAAGCAATAGTATGATCAGGCGAGAGTAAAAATTAAAAATATATTATAGAAAGGATTTAGTGAAAATGTCTAAAATGATATGTTTTGATGCAAGAAGTTTAAAGGATGAAGAAATAATAATGCCCAAGGTTTACAACCTGAGGTACCGGTGTATCATGATTGGATTTGATATGCTTAAAAGGATTACGCCTCCAGGCAGAATGAAGATAATTGTTGAGTTGAATGACGAGGCAAATCTTGGGGACGTGCCTGACACTGCAATTGTTTTTTCAAAGAAAACTGAAATACTGTACAAGGCAAAAGAAAGAGGCTATAAGACAGCTGCGTTTGCGAAGGTTTCAAATTATGAAGGTATGGATGAGGCGTGGAAGACAGGAGAGAAGTTCGATTATCTGGTAGTTGAACTAGTGGATGAAACCAATATACCTCTTGAGTTGCTTATAGCACGTTTGCAAAGCAAAGATACAGTTCTTTTGAAGGTAGTAAACAACTGTCAGGATGCGGAAATCGCCTTCGGTGTAATGGAATCAGGAAGTGACGGAGTTGTACTGAGGACTGATGATCTTCAAGAGATTATGGAGGTTGACAAACTGATGGAGAAAGAAGAGATTGGCAAAATAGAGCTGGTAAAAGCAAAGGTTATAGATGTGCAGCATATAGGAATGGGATATAGAGCCTGTATAGATACAACAAATCTTCTGGGAACAAACGAGGGAATGATAGTAGGTTCTACTTCAAATGGAGGCCTTCTGGTAAGTTCCGAGACACACTTCCTGCCTTACATGGAATTAAGGCCCTTCAGAGTCAATGCAGGTGCAGTACATTCATATGTATGGATGCCTGACGGTATGACCGGCTACATAACAGAACTTAAAGCGGGAAGCAAGGTTCTTTGCGTAGACACAGAGGGTAATACCAGGGAAGTGAGCGTAGGCCGTGTAAAGATTGAAATGAGGCCTTTGCTGAAAATAGAATCCGAATTTAATGGGATAAGAATTAACACGATTGTACAGGATGATTGGCATATACGTATTTTTGGAGGAAACGGAGAGGTACGGAATGCTTCGACAATAAAAGCTGGAGATGAGATGATGGCATACGTCTGCAATGGCGGAAGACATGTAGGAATAAAGATTGATGAGCGTCTGGAAGAGAGATAAGTCTCATAAAGAAGTGTGAAGAATGTGGGGAGTTGTTTTAAATGTATGGTAAGACATTAAGACTTTCAAGACTAATTAATCCTGATTCAAAAAGGACATGCATAGTTCCGATGGATCATGGAATAACACTGGGTCCTGTTGATGGAATAGAGGACTATCTCAGTACATTAAGGCGTGTTGCGGCTGGGGGAGTTGATTGTGTAATACTGCACAAAGGTCTTTTGAAAGTAGTCACCCAATACCCAGAGTTGGCAAAGGTCAGGTACATAATGCACCTTTCTGCTTCAACAGTTTTAGCACCGGATTCAAATGCAAAAGTGCTTGTCAGTACTGTTGAAGAAGCGTTGAAGTTGGGTGCGGACGGAGTGTCAATTCATGTCAATCTGGGAACTCAAAACGAAACAGAGATGATCAAAGACTTCGGAAAAATTGCAGGTGCCTGTCATGAGTGGGGGATGCCGTTGCTGGCTATGGTTTATACATTCAACAAGGCTAATAAGGATGTGACTAAAATTGCCCACGCTGCGCGTCTAGCAGAGGAACTGGGAGCAGACCTCGTAAAGGTGGACTACCCTGGTACAATAGAAGATACAAGAAAAATTATCAACGGAGTAAGAATACCTGTACTTGTTGCGGGAGGTGCAAGAATGGACAGTTCGAGGAAGTTCATGACAATGATTGATAATGCATTGACGGCAGGCGCTGCCGGGGTTGCAGTCGGTCGTAACGTTTTCCAGAGTGAACGTCCTGAGATTATAACAAGGCTTATCAGCAGACTTATACACGGCGAACTGGAACTTTCCGAGTGCCTGGTGCAACTGAGTGAGTATGCGCCGGAATTTACCAGAAAAGTCGGGATTTGAGACAAAAATAAAAAAGGGGTGTAGTATTATGGAGAGTCTACCTAAAAAAGAGAATACTCATGTTAAATTTAAAAATGTTTTCAGTGGAGTTAAAATGAAGTGCATTATTTTTAGTGATGCTTTGTTTCATTTTATTTCGGTCGCTTTATCTTATTTTAGTGAAAAGAAATTTGATGAAAAACATGGAATCGAAACTCTCAAAATTGAAAGAAATATAGACGAAAATATCGATGGTTGTCCATATGAGCCTACGCCTGCCAAGATTTTTTATAAGACAATGAAAACTATAGAAGCCAATGAGAATGATTATTTTATAGACTTTGGAGCAGGCAAGGGTAAAGTCCTCTTTATGGCTGCAGAATTCGGAATAAAAAACATTGTTGGAGTCGAGATATCGAAAGAAATTTACAAGGTTGCACAGAAAAACATAAAAAATTATCTGAGCAGCAGCAGAAAGGATGTAGATATTTCAGTTTTGAACTGTGATGCATGCGACTTTGTTATACCTGACAACGCCACCATATTTTATTTCTTTCATCCATTCTATATTAATTCTATGAAGGAAGTATTGAAAAACATAGAGCAATCTTTTGAGAGGTCACCAAGAGCACTAAAAATTGTGTATTACTACCCATTAAGTGACATAAAAAATCTATTCAATTCACAGAAATGGTTGAAGAAGAAGTTTACTATCAAGTATAAAAAGTTTCTTCCATCTATAGATGACTACTGCGTTGTTTATGAAGCGATTGTGTAATTACCTGATAATGTTTTAAAGATATAGGAAGGAGGACTAAAGAAAACTACGTATACCAGTAAAAATAATAAACGCAGGGGGTGAGGATTCGGAGTACTATGATACTTGGTCTGAAGTAGTTTATTATACTGTTTAACTAATAGGAGGTTATAATATGACAAAGAAAATAAAAATTTTTGCTTACGTAATACTGTACGCTGTTATTATGTATGGAGCAACCTTTTTGGTAACAAATGTATGGTTTAAATCAAACTTAATTCCAGACGCTTATAAAGTACAAGAAATGAATTATGTATATGTAATTGCATTTATTATAACATTATCACTATATTTCCTGGTCTTCAAACTGAGGAAAAAGAACTATTTTGAAGCGCTAAATCTGTCAAAGATAAGTGTAAAAAATACTGTCCAACTAGTAATAATAGGGATTGCTATGGGTGTTTTTACAAGTAGTTTTATGAATACAACACTTGTTGCTAAAAGCTTTCCTTTCTTTAAAGATATAGTAGTCGGGCAGGTAAACGGGAACAAGATTTTTGTAATATCGGTAATTGTGGTAACACTTACGGTTGTACTTGAAGAGATGATATTCAGGGGAATAATTTTCGGTGAAATACGCAGTGGATTCTCACCTTATGCAGCGGTCTTGATTTCCGCTTTGGCTTATGGAATACCAAATGGATTTTTAATTGGATATGCTGTAGGATTATATGCTTTTGTCTCAGCGCTCTTATACGCACTAGCATGTGTTTATATGAATTCGACTATATCGTCCATAATATTCCAAGCAGTAAGCACAGGGGTTCTTTTTACTTCCGTTAAGTCAGGGTTTTTTGACCGCATAAAGGAATTTGGAGATACGACATTGACTATTGCAATAATAATTAGTTTTGTAGTAATTATAGTATTGTTTATAGATTTGCATAAAGATTACAAAAAGAATATTTCAGTAAGAAACTCAGGAAAGAATAATTCGATTTTGGCGTAGGAACCGTTAATAAGTAGTTTCCAGCTTGTTATAATTATGGGTTCACATAAAAGAACCCATAATTAATTCTTTGAATTTTTATACTATTAGTTTATTCTACCCGGCTAGTTGATTTATTTTCGGGTTTAGTTCCAATACTCGCCTTGATACAAATTTAGCTCACTTCGCTCAAACAAAAATTTGCCTTATCCGAAGTTTCGTTAACATCTACATATGCAACTCTAAGCAACTAGCACAACACGCTAATTAAGTGTAAAAAAGAAAGGTGGCTTTTGAAACCTTCTCAACAGAAAGAACCGGCAAATATTTGCTAATAAAAAACACACCTTATGCTGGGAAATAAATGCATTAACGGGGAAAATTGTATATGTTTCTATGCGGAAGTTGTATTACATCGCATAGTTTAAACGATTTTATGCTATTTAGAGAGGATACAGATATGTTAAACATTGATCTCGGGGAATTGGCTAAAAGTTTGAATGGTTTGAATATAAGTGAAGTTGAAGAAACTGATACCGGAGATATAGGCATAATAGGGATTTCAGTAAAACTACCTCTGGCAGGAAGTACAAATGAATTCTGGGAAGCCCTGAAAGCAGGAAGGGACTGCATATCAGACTATCCCCAGGGAAGATCCCAAGAATTGGACTTGTATTTCAGGTTTAAAGGAAAGGACACCAGGCAGGTAAAATATAAAAAAGGTGCATACCTTGAACGGATTGATGAATTTGACTGCCGTTTCTTTAATATATCCCCCCGGGAAGCAAGTCTGATGGATCCCAACCA
>JAOAIJ010000031.1 GCA_026414765.1 Clostridia bacterium
GCCCCCTTCTCTTGCTGCTTAAGAATTGCTATGATCTGCTCCTCTGTAAACCTTTTTTTCATCGTTCTTTCCTCCCGGATAATATTAATTATATCATCCGGACTAACTTTGTGAATGGTATCCTTTTAGGGGAGCAGGTCAATGGGGCAAGGTCAGCATAATTAAGATATGTAAATTATTCTGTAAGGGTAAAAACAAAAAAGGCCTCAAGACCGAAGTCTTGAAACCCTTAATTTCACTGGAGCCCTCAACCAGAATCGAACTGGTGACCTCATCCTTACCATGGATGCGCTCTGCCGACTGAGCTATGAGGGCACAAATATGAAGTTGGAGCGGGTGATGGGAATCGAACCCACGCAGTCAGCTTGGGAAGCTGATATTCTACCATTGAATTACACCCGCAAGTCTAACGGATACCTTATCCAACAATTATCATCTGCAATGTCTGCTACATTTATACCCACCAATATCCGCAACGAAAGGAATTATAGCACAAATAACTTTATAAGTCCAGTACTTAATACCCTCATTAAATCAAATTAAACTTTTCCTTCTTCAAGATATTTCTCCAATTTACGTTTTACTCTCTGTAGCGCGTTGTCGATAGATTTTACATGCCTGTCCAGTTCCTCGGCTATCTCTTGGTAGGATTTCCCTTGAAGATACAGCGATAGCACTTCCCACTCCAGTTCGCTTAGTATTTCCCCCATCTTTACTTCGATGCCGTTGAACTCTTCGCGGTTTATAATCATTTCCTCAGGGTCGGTAATACTTTCCTCGCTTATAACATCCATAAGAGTACGGTCCGACTCTTCATCAAAAATGGGTTTATTTAAAGAAACATACGAATTTAGCGGAATATGTTTTTGTCTTGTTGCTGTCTTTATTGCAGTAATGATTTGCCTGGTTATACAAAGTTCGGCAAAAGCACGGAAGGATGAGAGCTTGTCCTCGCGGAAATCCCTTATGGCTTTATAAAGACCTATCATTCCTTCCTGAATGATATCTTCCCTATCGGCTCCTATAAGAAAATAAGTTCTTGCTTTAGCACGGACGAAGCTTTTATACTTATTGATAAGATATTCGAGGGCTCTACTATTACCAGACCTTGCATCCTCAATTATTTCCTCATCAAGCATTGTAGTAAAGGTATGCGGCACTCCAGCTTGTGCATTTGACTTCAAAATAACGCCCCCTTATACATCTCAGTAATCAATCAAATTTGTTAAAAGTTTATAATAATCCAAATACCAGCATTAAGGAAATTTGTATCAATAAGCAAGTACATCCGTAACAATAAGGCCAAAAAAGCATATCGCAAGCCCGGAAAAGGCTACACATCCATAATTATATTTAAGAGGACGTGATGTGTCAAGCTAAAACTTACTCCTTCGCATCTTTTCAAGCTTTTCAAGCAGTTCCGGCTTTAGGTTTGACATTATGGTATTATCTTTAGCACCTGCATTTGTTATGTTTACCTTAAGATTATTTCCCGCCTGGCGCAGTTCTGATCTCAATTCTCTTGGCAAAACCCTTATACCGCCCTTGCGCAGAATCATAGTCTGTTCCAGATAATCTGCCGTTACAACTCTGATGGTATGAATATTTCCCAAGTTGTATACAAACTTCTCTATATAGTTATCGGCAGTTTCATTCTCTTTTGTATATATAACTGTCAGGTTATCATAATTTTCCTTTTTCTCCTGACTTCCTTTTACAAGATGAGCGTCAAAGACAACCACTATATTATTCTTTTTATAGCCTTGATAATTTGACAGGATATCAAGCAGCTTGAGTCTGCAATCCTCCAGGGAGTCTGCACTGGGATCAAACAGATCGCTCCAAGCATTTATTACGTTGTAGCCGTCAATAACTAAATACTCCATGAACCCATCTTCCTAACAAAAATAAAGAACCAAGTCCTCATCCTGCAGTCTTATTACTTGGTTCCCAATTATGTGATAACTGACATATCTGTATTATAATCGTTTTAAAGCTAATTTCCAACAATAAATCCTGGCTGAATTTACTTAGTCTGAAAAAGCTGCCTTTTTTAGTTATGTATGAACCTTTTTATCAGCCTCTCTGCCTGAGCACCTCAAACATGACAACAGCCCCTGCTACAGCTGCATTCAGCGAGGATATCCGGCCTTTCATAGGAATATTTACAATAAAATCACATTTCTCACTGACAAGCTTTCCCATACCTTCTCCCTCACTGCCTATAACCAGTGCAATAGCGCCTTTCAAATCATTCTTGAAGAAAGGCTTTTCACCTGATACATCTGTACCCACAACCCATATATTTTGCTTTTTAAGGTAATCAATAGTCTGAGCAAGGTTAGTTACACGGGCAACAGGCACATACTCGACAGCACCTGCTGAAGCTTTTGAAACTGTAGCAGTTAGTCCTATCGACCTTCTTTTTGGTATCACTACTCCATGCGCTCCTACAGCATCAGCTGTTCTTAATATAGACCCAAGATTATGAGGGTCGGTAATTTCATCCAGCAAAACTATGAAAGGAGGTTCTCCTCTCTCTTCAGCAATTTTCAAAATATCATCCACTTCTACATATTCCTTTACTGCTACAAAAGCAATAACCCCCTGATGCGAATGTGTCTGGGATAAATTGTCAAGCTTGACCCTATCTACCTCCTGAAGAACTATACCTTTTTCTTTTGCCAGAGCTATAATCTGCTTTATTGACCCTTCCCTTTCTCCTTTGGCAACAAAAATCTTATTTATGGAACGTTCCGACCTTAATGCCTCCATTACAGAGTTCCGTCCCTCAAGCTTATCCAGTCCCTCATTTACTTCTTCTCTTTCAGGCTTAAAACCTGTATTTTGTCTTATGCCCTCCCTGTTAGGCATTCTCTCTTTTTTATATGGCATCCGATACACTTCCTTTATTATATATTACACTTTACATTTATCATGCCCACTGCAAGCATAAAAATAACCAGTCATTTCCCTGGTTACGGTTAACAAAAAAATTGGAACTATACAACAGAATAGTCCAAACTTACTTATCCGAAACAGACAAGCTCAGAATCTGCATTAACCGGCTAATATCCTTTTTCAGATATAAATACCCTATAAGCGACTCAAATCCTGTGGCATATTTGTATTCTGTAACATCAGCGTTTTTAGGTATGGTTCCGGATTTTGCATTTCTTCCCCGTCTTACAATATCCTGTTCTTCCTGAGTCAAGTGTTCCAGAAGTTTATGTACTATATCTGACTGTGCTTTCGCCTTTACATACTCAATAGAATATTTATGAAGCTTGTGTACCGGCGCATTGCTCTTACTTACCAGCAAAGTGCGCACAAACACCTCATATACGGCATCCCCTATATATGCAAGTACCAAGGGGTTATACTGGCCTGCATCCTTTTCAATTGTCTTAAACCCATCCGACACACTTTTGAAAAAATCATTCAGCATTAAGATTATCAACCTTATAATATTTGTAATTATTTTATTCCAGCTATAAACAGCAATAGTTTTTTACTATTTTCATATTATATACCATGAAAAAGGACAAGTAAACATTTACGGTTGTTCGACTTTCTTCTAACTTTAGGCTAACTTAACCGCTTGTGTGGTTTTCGTAAAATTTATAGATTGAACAGCCGCTACAAAAATCAAAAAAGGGGATTGTCGTCGTACAATCCCCTTTGATCAATTTGCTATATCTGGCAAACCATTAGTTTCAGCTATTTTATATATCCCACAGCATGACTATGCTCTTTTCCACTTTACCCCCTGCGGTGTATCTTCAAGGATTATACCCATTTCTTTAAGCCTATCTCTGATTTCATCTGCCAGCTTCCAGTTCTTTTCCTTCCTTGCCTGCTGTCTTTGACTGATCAGGTCTTCTACTTCACTTTCAAGGCTGCTCTCTTTTTTCTGAGCTATACCCAAAACACCGGTAAGTTCCATAATAAGTGAATAGCTGAAGTCAATAATAGCTTCGGAAGGATTTGACACCGAAGTTATATTTGAATTCACTTCCCTTACTATGTCAAAGATTGCCGCAATACCATCTGCGGTATTCAAATCATCATCCATTGCAGCAGTAAACTTTTGTTTCAGACTAAGCAGTACGGAACTGAATTCCCTTTCGCTTTGTGTCATTTCAGCATCTGCCGCATGAGCCTTCAAGTGTTGCAAGTTATTCAGACAGTTATATATTCTCTCAAGCCCGTTTCTTGCCTGTTCCAAAAGCTCGGCACTGAAATTTATGGGACTTCTGTAGTGTGCTAAAAGCATAAAGAACCTGATTACCTCATAATCAAATTTTTCTGCGATATCTCTTACAGTAAAAAAATTGCCTGCAGACTTTGACATTTTCTCATTATTTACATTGATAAAACCATTGTGTATCCAGTACCTCGCGAAAGGCTTACCGCTTGCAGCTTCGCTCTGTGCAATCTCATTTTCATGGTGAGGAAATATCAAATCCTGACCGCCACTGTGAATGTCTATTGTCTCACCAAGATATTTATTAGCCATAGCTGAGCATTCAATATGCCAGCCTGGCCTGCCTTTCCCCCACGGGCTGTCCCACGCAGGTTCTCCAGGTTTTTGAGCCTTCCACAGCGCAAAATCCATAGGGTCTTGTTTTCTATCATCCACATCTATTCTGGAACCCAGCTCGAGCTCCTCCAGATTGTGATGCGACAGTTTTCCATAGTCCCTAAACTTTTTAGTACTGAAATATACATCCCCGTCTACTGCATATGCAAAGCCTTTCTCTTCCAGAGTCTTAATCAACTGAATGATAGCATCTATATTCTCAGTAGCTTTTGGGTGTTCTGTGGCTTCTCCTATCCCAAGTCCTTTTGCATCCACAAAGTATTCTTTTATAAACCTGTCCGCCAGTTCCTTTACCGTTATTCCTTCCTCATTTGCTCTCTTTATCATCTTGTCATCTATATCAGTAAAGTTCTGTACAAACTTAACACCATATCCTTTATAGGACAGGTATCTTCTCAATGTATCGAATATGATAAACGGTCTTGCATTTCCAATGTGAAAAAAGTTGTAGACTGTAGGCCCGCAAGAATACATTCTGACTTCATTCTTGTCTGTAGGTATAAATTCTTCCTTTTTTCTTGTCAATGTATTGTAAAGTTTCATCTAAAATAAATCCCCTTCCGTCTTCCTGATCCTATTGCCGGTCTTCGCTTTTGCAGACAGCCTTTTCATTTACTGTGTTTTCCAGATGTTCAAGCCTCATAAGCAGCTTGCATAATTCCTGAGCAACCGGATCCGGGTTGTGTATCTGATCCAGTTCTATAGATGGTGCTATTCTTACATTGCCTCTCCTTACTGCCCTTCCAGGAACCCCCACAACTGTAGTATTGGGCTCTACCTCACTTAGCACAACTGAGTTTGCTCCTATTCTTGAATTATCCCCGACCTTGAATGGTCCGAGAATTTTCACCCCTGCACTGATCAAAACATTATTACCGATAGTAGGGTGTCTTTTCCCTTTATCCTTCCCGGTTCCTCCGAGAGTAGCACCATGATAAATAGTGCAGTTGTCACCGATCTCAGCTGTTTCTCCAATAACTACTCCCATACCGTGGTCAATAAAGAGTCCTCTTCCGATTACAGCTCCGGGATGTATCTCTATTCCGGTAATAAATCTGGAAATCTGTGATACAAGTCTTGCTAAAAAAGACATTTTCTTATTGTAAAACCAGTGGGCAAAACGATGAAAGAATATCGCATGAAATCCCGGATACAGCAACATTACCTCAAGAGTTCCCTTTGCAGCAGGATCCCTCTCTGCAATTGACCTGGCATCGTATAAAAGTTCTTTAAACATGACCCACCTCCGCAAAAACATTTTGACTACTCCCTTGTGAGGGATAAAAATTAAGTTCAGCTTTGACCCTTAACCTGCAAAAAAATAAAACCCACTTCTATAAATATATATTATAGAGGCGGGGTTAATCGCGGTTCCACTCTAATTCAAGGACATCCTTCTTAATGACAATAATTCTTTTATTGTACTCTGCATAACGGTGCTTCTCCGTGAAAGCCTACTTTATATGTTCAGCTTCAGATTCATGGGTGCACTTCCCTTATATACATACCTGAAACTGCTTTCAGCCTTTTGGCAGTCCCTCTCTTAAGGTGTATCCAAGATACTCTACCCATTCATTACCTTTATCACTATATAATTTCTTTAATTTTAACAAATAAAACATTTTAAGTAAATAATAATTTAAGCAATTATGTAATATATATTTTACCCGTTTTTATGATTAATAAATCAATTTGTATATTTTCAACCTAAAAAAGTTTTGAAATAATGTAACTTTTATTCATATCATATACCTGAATAAACATCTGTTAAAAAATCAATAATATATTTGAATGAAGATTGTAATTCTACCTATATTACAATCCTTTACTCTAGGCCAACTTTGAAAGGATGTGATTAAATGGCTGATCAATACAATGGAACAAGAACCGCCGCATCCGGTGCAACCCACTTCATAATAAGATTACTTGTAGGAGCTATAGTACTAGCTATTACGGCAGCTTTAACACCCGGATTCAGAATATCCAACATCTGGTCACTTATTATAGCATCTGCTGTACTAGCGGGACTGGATTATTTAGCATCCAGGCTACTTGGACTGAATGCATCTCCTTTCGGCAGAGGTATTACCGGTTTTATTATGGCAGCCGTAATAATATACTTAACTTCAGCGCTCGTTGCAGGTTTTGATGTATCTATATGGGGCGCAATCATTGGCGCACTGGTATACGGTATAGTCGATGCAATTATTCCAGGCAAAGCTATGTGACCGATATATCAAATGAATAAAAAGGGATAGTGAGAGCTATCCCTTTTTGCCTTAGCAAATATTGCAATACTAAGATTTCACGTTTTTAGTGTCCATGGTGATGATGATTGTCCATTCCTTCGTGCATATCCTGCTGTGCTTCTAGTGCGCCCGGAAAATCAAAAATCTGAGGAGGGAAGAATTCATCCACAGGGAACTCGATTGTCTCAAATAATTCACATGGGTTTTCTTCAGTAGCAGCTACGCACTCTTTATTTGGTACACAGTAATCAAATGCCGGTATTACAAGCTGCACAAATCTAACCAGCTTAATAATGGAGAATAATCCAAGTGTAACGACAACTCTTCTGCGTGCAAAATCATCATCCAATATACCTTCTATGTCATCTACATCATCGTCGTCATCATCAAACAAATCGGCAACATTCCTTGGCATCTGGTCTACACAGCAGCAGTGGTCATCAAATTTTTCACAGATTTCCTCAATCCTTGCGTTTAAGGCAATAGGTTCTGCAACTTCCACTTTGGAAATCGGCAGATTATCCTGTTGCAATCTTGATCTGACAGGATCATCAATACCGCCTTCTACATAGTGAGCTTTAAAGATTTTTACACTACCTTCGGAACCGAAAAGTATAACTTTCTTATCATATAAAACCAAGCCGTTTTTTGTAATAACTCTTGTTCCACCGTTTCTTCTCGGTACAAAGAAGTCAAGAGTAACCCTGATAAAGTACTTAATGTCAACTGTATAAAACCCCCTCTTAAAAGGTACAGGTTCAATATCAGCGTATACATCCACTACTTCGGCTCTTCTGGCCTTTACATTGATAGCCCTATGTATTATTCTCCTTATGCAGTCAGTATTTCTGAATAAAACTCTTGCGTTTTCTATACAGTCTTTTTCTCTACAGGAGTCGAATACTTTTTCTACCTGTATGCAAACAGCTTCCCTGATTTTGCAAAGATCTCTTTCGCAAATCAGACCGGCAACAACTTTGTCATGCTCGTGACCCATACTCACATCCCCTTTCTTCATGTTCTCTATTGTGTTTTAAATTCACTGTCAATTACATAATATGTTATTACTGTTTTTTGTGATACAACGCACGATGGAATTTAATAATTTTTATTTTTGAATTATTAACCCAAACAAAAGATAAAATCTATTTTAAAATCATATAAATGTAATGCGAGGGTGAAGGATAGAGTTAAGGGGGTTCTTCCAGGCTTGCTTCGCATTAATATAGAAAGGTTGAGCAAAATGTATAACCCAAATAAAACACAATATATATTCAGGCAATCATCGGGAAAGGTCTGGAATTTTTACTATGATGACAGATCCGGCATCTGTTGCAGCACTTTAAACAAACGGAATTCATGGACGGAATCGAACCTGATACAGGGAAATGTGCATCACCTTTTTTATGCGGATATGGATGTTGAAGGTTATATTCATCTTATAGCTCAAAATTTTCAGGGGAACCTGGTATACATCCTGGTTTCAGATGGAGACAGCAAAATTTACCCCGTATTAAATAGCAAAAACCCAAGTTGTTATGATAAACATTTATCACTTATACCTTTTAAGGGCACTGTCCATATTTTGTATACCCTTAGACACAATACATCAGTTATTCTGGCACATCAGATTTTAAGCAGCGGAAATATAAATACACCTAAAGTGATTGATTATGTAGCAGAAAGTGATATTCCCTATTCATCGACGTATGATGCTTCGGGAAATATTTATGTGTTCTATCAGTCATCGGACGGAAATTATTTTCAGACAGGATATAAGAAATATAACTTCATGCAAAAAAGCTGGAGCGACTTCACTCCCATAACCAGATATAACGGAAATACAGAATCCCCCTGCGTCATCACTGATGATAAGAATATAATCCATCTGTGTTATCAACGGCGTTCAGCCAAACAACTGGATTTAGTCTATCAACAGAAGCTTCCGGATAAAAACATTTGGTCCAACGAAATAATAATACACAGTTCGTCCTATCCCTTTGAAAATGCATCATTGATTCTTACCGGAAGCAAACTGATAATATTCTGGGTCAGAGATGATACTATTTACCATTGTACCTCGGATGACACCGGCAAAAGCTGGACAAAAGCATCCAGATACCAATTTCCAGCCGGCAGGCAACTTGTATGCCTTTCCTATAAATCAAACATTTCACCCAAGGTGGAAAAAATTATTGCCCCCAGAATACCGGGAACTTTGATCAACGGGTACCGGCTGGCATTCTATCAGGAACCGCAAAGTACGGTTTCGGATATGTCTGCTGAAGACTTGCGCACTATGCTCCTTGACGGACTAAAATTATTAAAAGGAAGTGTCGATGAACTCAAGGAGGCAAACATAAATACGGATGAAGGCATAACAAAGCTAAAAGCACTTCAGCAGAGCATGGAAAAAGAAATGATAAAAAACTCACTGAAGCTTAATATGCTTGAAAATGAAGTAAATCAGCTTAAGCAGGTATTCAGAAAGTTCGATGACTACTATGAGAAAATAAGCAATTTAAAAACGGGAAATAATTACGGCAATATATCGTATGAAGAGCAGAAAAACAGTCTTCTTTCTGATACAGTCAACCTCCATGCTTCTTCTGAAGAAAACAAAAAAAATAACAAGAAAAAAGAAGGCTCAGGAAGAGTATTCAGGCTGAAAAAATTTTAATACATAAACAAAGAGAGCTCTACTGTGAGAACTCTCTAAAAGTGTTAGCCCCAAAATGCCGTTCACCTATATTTTGACACCTAGCCTTAGCTAGGTGGGTGCCCTGCTGTACACATCAACCTTCCTCTGCCGTTGCATTCGTTTAAGCTCGAATGTCGGAATTAGCTTGAGGCCTGATATCTGTTTACAAACTCCGGACTCCCTTATGTCTGATGTAGGTTCAAAATAATAGGCTTATCCGTGCATTTCAGGATTTATCATCTCTGTATCACTTATTATATCATCACTTTTTGTTTTTTTTCAATAAACCTGAAGATGTTTAAAACACTTTTAAAGAATATATTTGAAATAAACTCCAAAATACTCCGTTATACTTAAAAAATGAATCAAATATACATCTTCTCGTACTTGTTTTTTGAAAACATAGGTATTATCTTATAGACTTCCCTTATGTACATCCTGCTGGATACAGCTTCACTTACGATAATATCCAAGTATTCAATGGGAAATTTCAGACTATATCCGCATCCTCCTTTTGCTATCTGACATGGTGTCGAAATAACCTCAAATACATAACCTTTTGTCTCCAGTATCTTGCATAACCTAAAAGCGTAATTACCTGAATCAAACAATGCCAAGCAGTACATAAATCCACTCTCCCTTAGCATGCATATGCTGTCTGAAATCACAGGCAGCCGTTCAGCGTCCTGCATCTTTCAATAACATCATACTGAAAGAAAAGTTAGGGTGTTACATAATTTGTTTGATTGTATTTATATTTATTTTACACCTATTTTATTTTCTCTGGCATAATAAAAAAGATACTGTTGTGCAAAACCGGATAATCCGCCGAAATAATCCGCTGCAAATGCCTGTATTTCTCTGAAACTGGCCTCCCTTTTAAAATACAGCTCTTCCATAACCCTCTTAACCCATACATCTGTAGGAAACACATCATACCTGGTTCCACTGAAAAGCAGCGTACAGTCAGCTACCTTGTTTCCTACCCCCGGAAATCTTGTCAACTCGCTTCTACCGGCATCAGCGGTCATATCTTTAAGTTCCGTCAGATTCACTTCACCATTCATCACCATACGGGATGTATTTACTATATACTTGCACCTGAAGCCACCTTTACAGAATTCAAGATCCTCTACGCTTGAACCCGAGAGAGCCTTCACATCCGGAAAGGAGAAGTAGGATTTGCCATTATAAACCAGCTCATTGCCATATACCTTTGCAATAGCAGAAACCGTTCTCATGATCCTGGGTATCATATTATTTGCAGATATGATGAATGAGATAAGTGTTTCCCATATATCCTGCCTTAAAAGCCTTATGCCGTAACCAAATTTTATAGCTTCCCTCATTATATCGTCCTTGCCCAAACACTCTTTGACAGCGGAATAATCCCTTTCCAGGTCAAAATAATCATACCATATATCCGTAAAGTCCTGTAAGCTTGAGTTGTTGATAATCAGCGTCCCTCCATCAAAGCTTACATTGACTACCTTGTCCCTGGCAACTCCCGTATAGCTGCCGTCTGCTTCTTTCATCCATCTGAAGCATTGCCCGCATTCAAATATATGCACAGGGTTAAAGTCCCTTGTACCTTCCACAATAAGCCTGTCCTTCTCTTCTGTCACCTTATATCCCTTATAATCCAATAATCATCATCTCCCCAGCCAGCACTGCATAGTAAACATCTATGGCGTATCTAACCACCATCTGTCAAATTTAAAGGCTCTTAGTATCGTACCATAAGCCATTGGAAAAATCCGGGCCATATCAAAAAAATGCGCCCCTGCTAACTTACTATATATATTCCCTGTTTTTTCTGCTATAATTAATAAAAAATAAAACTACTTGCAATAAAATTCAGCAAATTAACACCTGACTAAATAATAAATCAAGAATAGGAAATACGCTATGAAAGAGAGAATATATACAATACCTGTGACAGAAGCCTTCCGTGAAGAATGTGAATGCCCTGTATGCGTTCTTGAGAGGAAACTCGAAGATGAATATGTGGAATATGTTTTAGGACCATCCCTGATGGAACCCGAAGGCAGGATAGAGACTAATGAAAACGGTTTTTGCAGAAAACATTTCGAGCTTCTTTATGCGAAGCAATCCAAAAGGCATGGTTTGGGACTGATTCTTGATACTCACCTCACAGAACAAAACAAAAAACTCAAAAAGATGTATGAGTCCAAATCAGGTGCGCTAAAAAAAGACTCGGAAATATCCCTGGTAAAAAACCTATCCAACAAGATCTCTTCCAAACAGACTGAAACAGAAAAACTGGTAGACCAGCTTATTAGTGAATTATCCAATCTCGAAAACAGATGTGCAGTATGTAACAAGCTGAACTTTACGTTGGATAGGTACGTTGATGTAATACTGTATTTATGGTTCAAGGAAGAAGATTTCAAAGCTCTGTTCAACTCAAAAAAGGGGTTTTGCCTGAAGCATACGAGAGTCCTTCTGGAAGGTACAAAAAAGTATCTTAATACAAAAGAAATGGCCATCTTTACAGAAAATCTTATAAAAATACAGCTTGAAAACATGGAACGGGTTCAAAGTGAAGTAAACTGGTTTACTAAAAAGTTTGATTACCGTTATAACGACGAACCATGGGGAAACTCCAGAGATGCCGTACCGAGAAGCATTCAAAAGATAACAGGCTATTGCGATTTAAAATAAACGAGGTATGCGGACAAGCACCGCATACCTTGTTTTTACAGCATACTTTCCAGAGTTTTCACAGCATCACTGACCAGCCTTGGACAAATACACCGGAAATACTCCTTCTCCCTTGCTTCCTTCATTCCTTCCTCAGTACTTATATCACAATTCAGAAGTTCTCTGCAAATCACCGAGTTATTTATTTCCTTGTATCTTTTTATAAATTCCCTTACCATAGCATAAGTCTTTTCCTTGGATTCCCAGTCATTTTCCTTTGCCTGCCCAAACTTGAGCCCGATTACCATAAGCGCACCCGTCACAGCTCCACAAGTTTCTCCCATCTTCATCCCACTGCCAAAAGCGCATGAAACCTTCATAGCAGTATCCATATCCAGTCCAAATTCCTCACAATAAGCAGATAACACTGCCTGAGAACAGTTAAAACCTTTTGAAAAATACTCAACTGCATTTTCCGCTCTGCCCATACCCATAACCTACCTTTTCTAAATATCAAGATTCTTATTACAGCAACTTTTCCATAATGACAACATCCAGCCACATGCCATCAAGCTGTCCATGCTTTTCAAAAACCCCTACTTCCCTGAAGCCCGACTTAACATACAACCTCTTTCCCATTTCATTAGAAGCAAGTGCCATCAAAATCAGTTTATGAAATCCCTGTTTTACGGCTTCTTTTATAAGAGAGTTCATCAGAAGCTTTCCCAGGCCCTTTCCTCTCATATCCCTCCGGATATATATAGACACATCGGCAGTCCCGCTGTAACAACACTTTGAATTATATACATTCAAAGATGCCCAACCGTAAACCTCGCCGGATCCGTTCCCAATAACGAGCACCTTGTGTTTTTCACTTCTTTCAAGCAGCCAGTGCACTCTTTCCTCTACCGTACTTAACGCTGTTTCGAAAGTTGCTACCCTGTCCTGAATTCCCTGGTTATATATATCAGTTATTGCGGGAATATCTGTTTTCTCTGCTGTTCGCGCAAGATAAGCCATTTAACCCACCACCCTTTTATTCACAGCATTTGCTTTCATTTATTGCACGGAGCAGTATATCCATACTCTCCAATACCTTCTGCCTGTCATCCTCCGGTATGGCAGTAAAAATTCTCTTATAATACACTTCCATACTTTCTTCAATACTCATAAACAACTCCTGCCCTTTTTCCGTAAGCTTGATTGTCACATACCTTCTGTCTTCAGGGTCCGTTTCCCTCACAGCCAGTCCATTATTTACCAGGTTGTTCACTGTACGGCTCATGGTACTGTTATCAAGGTTTAAAGTCTCTGCCAGTTCATTAAGAGAAATCTTCTCTGTCCTTCCCATTTCAACTATTGCATGACATTGGGCCAGTGTTATTTCGCAACTGGTAAATTCACTTTTTTCCAATATGCCCAGCTTTCTTACAAGAATTCTTAGCGCTTCCCTGAGAACCTTCTCATTTACAGGTGTCTTCATCTGCCATTCCTCCTACCTGATTACCTTATCCAATACTCTGCACAATATATCCATCATCTCATCTATATGCGTGAACTCTACAATCAATGGGGGTATCAGCCTCATAGTGGAAGGCTTGGGCGAATTGACAATAAGCCCTTCCGCCAAACACTCACGCACCATATCCTGACCATTTTCCCCGGGAAGGTCAAAACCTATCAGCAAACCCTTTCCCCGTATATTTTTTATACCATATACATCTTTAATCTCATTGAGTTTTTTGATTATATACTGGCCCTTTTCTTTTGCTTCAGCGGGCAAATTCCTCCTTATGACTTCACTTACTACCGCGTAGCCTACGGTCATGGCTAATGGCTGTCCGGAGTAAGTCCCTCCTTGATCCCCTGCTTCAAAAATATTATACTTTTCCTTTGTCAACATTGCAGACAAGGGGAATCCCCCTCCTATTCCTTTAGCAAGTGTCATTATATCCGGCTCAACGCCATACTGTTCGTAAGCAAAAAGGTTTCCAAGCCTTCCTATACCGGTCTGAATCTCATCAAAAATCAGCAGGATACCCTTTTCGTCGCAAATTTTTCTTAATTCTCTTATGTATGCTTCATCAGCGGGATTTACTCCACCCTCACCCTGGACAGGTTCAAGCATAACAGCACAAGTCAGGGGAGTTATCGCTGCTTTTATGGCTTCAATATCATTGAACCCGACGTGGACAAAACCCGGTATCTTTGGAGCAAACAAATCTTTCCATGCCTGCTTCCCCGTTGCCGACATGGTCGCCAAAGTACGTCCGTGGAAGCCATTCACAGTAGTAATAATCTCGTATGCGCCATTAAGGTGTTTTGCCCCGTACTTCCTTGCAAGCTTAATCGCACTTTCATTAGCCTCTGCTCCGCTGCTCAGAAAGAACACCCTGTCAAAGCAAGAGTTTTCTGTAAGCAGTGTTGCAAACTCTATCATGGGCTTATTATAGAATGTAGGACTTGCATTTACCAGAACAGATGCTTGCTTTGCCAATGCTTTTGAAATAGCCTCAGGACTATGTCCGAGACAATTTACCGCCCACCCTCCGATAAAATCCAGATAACATTTGCCATCAGTATCCCACAAATACATTCCTTCTCCATGTTCCATTACTTTATCGGGTCTGGCAGCAGTATATAGTATATGATTTTTTGCATTCGCGAGTAATTCATCAGTTTTTTGCATAATTTCCCTCCAGCTGCATTAATTATATATTGCAATTATTGTAACATTAAACTGTTGTATATTGCAACTGTTATTTTGTAATTAAATTACGCCTTGACACTTTTTGATTGTTCGATTACTATAGAACTATGGAAGCAACCGATTTAGTAAAGATATTCAAAGCACTATCAAGCGAACAGAGACTGAATCTTTTCAGGCTTTTATATGATTGGTGTGAATCTGACAACGGTAATAATGGTGACTATACCTGTATCGGAGGTATAGAAAAATGCTTTACAAAAGCATGCTGTTCCATGTCCCTGTCACGTTCCACCATATCGCACCATTTTAAGGAACTGCAAAATGCGGGTCTTATTTCCTATACCCGAAATGGACAGTGCTTTGTGTGTAAAATCAACATGAACGCAGTGCAGGCCATAAGAGATTTTTTAAAGTGATTTTTTTGCCAAAATTGTTCGATTGTTATGAAACAATAGATTATTTGCAGCATATTTTTTTAGCATAATTGTTCGATTGTTGTAAAACTATTGGAATAACAAATAGCTAGGAGGGTATTATGAATTGGAATTTCACACAATTATCCGAATTATTTGCATCCGATGATAAAAGCAAACTGCTGCTGGATGGGAATTGGGGCCTGGAAAAGGAGTCACAGAGAGTCACAGTATCAGGTGATCTTGCACTAACAGCCCATCCTCCGGCATTCGGAGATAAACTTGAAAATTCGGAAATAACTACAGACTTCTCTGAAAGTCAGCTGGAACTAATAACACCGCCTTTTGATTCCGTAGAAAAGACATACGAGTACCTGGAAAGATTGCAAAACGTAGCTGAAAATCAAATCGGCGATGAATTGCTCTGGCCCCTCAGTATGCCTCCCAGACTTCCAGATGAAGACAAAATCCCCATTGCAAGATTCAGCAATACCGCTGAAGGAAAAGAAAAAGAAATATACAGAACCGGACTTGCATTGCGGTACGGAAAAAAAATGCAGATGATTTCCGGGATTCATTACAACTTTTCTCTCGGTGACAAAATGTTTGATTATCTGTATGAACAAACAGGCAAAGGTGTGCAGAAACAAACTTTTAAAAACATGCTGTATTTTGCCTTGATCAGGAATTATCTCAGGTACAGGTGGCTGTTAATATATCTTTTTGGAGCATCCCCTTCTGCTCACCCCACTTTTTACTCGACATTAGATAAAGAGCTTGAGAAAATATCAAAATGCTGCCCCGAATGCTGTATCTCAGAAGACCGATACGAACAGTATTCGACTTCCCTGCGGGTAAGCAGGTTTGGCTATTCAAACGCTACACCCGATAATTACACAGGGTACTACAACAGCCTTGAGGAATATAGTCACGGTATCCGCAAATTGATGGCTACCAAAAGTGAAAAATTTTCGATGCTGGGTGTATTCAGAAACGGACAACAGCTTCAGCTAAACGACTACATACTGCAAAAGGAAAGTGAGTTTTATTCATCCATACGCCCCAAACAGATTGTCCGTAATGGAGACTCACAACTAAATTCCCTGAAAAAAAACGGAGTGAAGTATCTGGAGGTCAGGATTCTTGACCTGAATCCCTTTGAAAGAACCGGCATCAGTTTAAATCAGCTATATTTTCTACAGGTATTCATGCTGTTCTGCTTATTTGAACAGAGTAAGCCACTCTCACATACAGAGCTGGAAAAGGTCAACAAAAACCACCATATAGTAGCACTATCCGGTAGAAAGCCCGGATTAATACTTTACAAATACAATAATAGTAAAATTACAATAAAAAAGTGGAGCACTGATATATTCAGAAAACTGAGAGCTATTGCTTTAATGATGGATCAAGGCATGGGAGGCCATACATACGAAGCATGCATTGAAAAAGAACACAAAAAGATCATTGATCCCTCGCTGCTTCCATCAGCACAAATATATACGGAAACAAGGAAAAACAATGAAAGCTATCTGGATTTCGGTATCCGGAGAGCAATAATAAACAAACAGCCTAAAAAAATATTGGGAGGTAAGACAAGTGATAAGTAAAGATTACGAAACTCTGGAGCTTTCCACACAAATACTCATAAAGGAGGCGATATCCCGGGGAATCAACGTTAAAGTACTGGACCGGAGTGATAATTTCATCAGGTTAAGCAAGGAAGGTAAGAGTGAATATGTAAAGCAAGCCACCAGAACATCTGCTGATACATATATTGCTCCTCTGATAATGGAAAACAAGGAAGTAACAAAGCTTATCTTAAAAGAAAACGGTATTAGTGTACCTGATGGAATTACTGCAGAATCATTGCAGGATGCCATGAACGGATTTCCCCGCTTCATCGGCAAGGATGTAGTAATAAAGCCCAAATCAACCAACTTCGGCAAGGGGGTTGTTATCTTGAAAAATCTCCATTCACAGGAAAACTATCAAAATTCTGTCGTGCAAGCATTGAAGTATGACAGCTCTATCCTTATAGAAGAGTTTATTCCCGGCAGGGAGTTTAGATTCCTGGTCATTGGCGATGAGGTTTCAGCCATATTGCACAGAGTGCCTGCCAATGTAACAGGTGACGGCGTGCATACCGTCGAGGACCTGGTACACGTAAAAAATAAAGATCCCCTGAGGGGAAAAGGTTATGTAACACCACTGGAAAAAATAAACCTTGGGGATGTGGAAAAGGAATATTTAAGACTTCAGGAGAAGGACATCAGGTATATCCCCGCCCCCGGAGAGACAGTATACCTCCGTGAAAATTCCAACATAAGTACCGGTGGTGACAGCATCGACTATACGGATGAGATTATGGATGCCTATAAGACAATTGCCATTAACTCGGCAAAATCTGTAGGAGCAAAAATTTGCGGTGCTGATATCATCATTAAAGATATATATAAAGAACCTGACGGTAAAAACCACAGTGTCATTGAACTGAATTTCAATCCCGCGCTGCATATTCACAATTTCCCATACCAGGGCAAAAACAGGCATGTAGAGAAAAAGGTATTGGATTTGCTGGGATTTAAGGTTTGAAGAAAACTACGATACTTTCGGGCTACCCGCCGGATTCGCGGGTAGCTTTTCTCATTAACCAGAAATTAACACAAAATTAGCACAATACAGTTTTATTTGTTGCTCATGTTGTATATAATAATAGTATAATCGCTTATACGAATACAAGAATATATCAGAATGTCAAGGAAGGGTTTACCAATGAAAAATCTCTTAAACGTTTTAAAGTGCCTATCTGACGTAACCCGGCTAAGGATACTGAATCTACTGTATGAAAAGGAGCTGTGTGTATGTGATATAATGGAAACCTTGCAGATTACACAAGCCAAAGCATCAAGACACCTGACATACCTAAAGAATGCAGGTTTGGTAACAGACAGAAAACATGCCCAGTGGGTATACTACTCTTTGATAAGAGATACCGAAAACAAGTTTCTTGATAATCTGGTATTTGATAATTTGAGAAGCCTGGACCAATTTTTAAAAGACTTGCAGCGCCTGGATGACTGGATACGGAACAGAAAAACTCATTGCACCTGACTACAAAGTGCTGCAAAAAATCGAAAGGAGCCTAAATTTATGCAGATAGAAAATAAAGACAGACTCTCATTCCTGGACAGATACTTGACATTATGGATATTCCTTGCAATGGCAATAGGTATTGCAAGCGGCTATCTGTTCCCTGACCTTGCAGAATCATTGGAAGGTATGAGTACCGGTACCATTTCATGGCCTATAGCAATAGGACTCATAATCATGATGTATCCGCCTCTTGCGAAAGTAAAGTATGAAGAAATAGGCAAAGTAACAAAAGATAAAAAAGTTTTCACCTTTTCACTCATACAAAACTGGATAATCGGGCCGGTCCTGATGTTTGTACTGGCTGTACTCTTACTTCCGGATTTTCCGGGCTATGCAGTCGGCCTTATCATTATAGGCCTGGCTCGATGTATAGCAATGGTAATTGTATGGAATACACTTGCAAAGGGAGACAATGAATACTGTGCCGCTTTAGTTGCGCTTAATTCCATATTCCAGATACTTTTCTATTCCTTCTTTATTTACCTTTTTGTAAAATTCATACCTGGAATTCTAGGGTTGGATTGGAAAGTGGAAGGTTTGGAAAAGGTGACAATATGGAGTGTTGCTCAAAGCGTATTGATCTACCTGGGAATTCCTTTTGCGGCAGGGTTTGTTACACGTTTCAGTCTGATCGCCGCTATAAGCAAGGACTGGTATGAAAAGGTATTCATACCAAAAATATCACCTCTGGCACTGATTGCACTGCTGTATACCATCGTTGTAATGTTTGTTCTGAAGGGGCAGCTCATAGTAGCGCTTCCAGGCCATGTTGTTCGGATTGCCATTCCTTTACTGATATACTTTGCCGTCATGTTTTTTGTCAGTTTTTACATGTCTTACAAGGGCGGTTTTAAATACGACCGGACAGTATCACTCTCCTTTACTGCAGCAAGTAATAATTTTGAGCTTGCTATTGCAGTAGCTGTCGCCGTATTCGGTATAGGCTCCGATCAAGCCTTTGCAGCCGTAATAGGCCCACTGATCGAAGTTCCTGTCATGATAGCTTTAGTTAATGCTGCTTTGATATTTAGACGCAAATATTTCAAGGAAGATGAGCTGCCAAGCAAACCATGATGTCAGACTGAAAATATATTTTCCTCCATATACTTAAGTGCCTATGGCTTATATAAGCAGAAATGTAATATGGAAAAATAATAAAATTTATTTAAGAGGTATATATTATGTATGATGTAATCATAATCGGCGGCGGCCCCGCAGGACTTACTTCTGCTATATATTCATCAAGAGCTGGGCTTGATACATTACTCATAGAAAAAAAATTCCCGGGCGGACAAATGGCAACAACCAGCCAGATGGAAAACTACCCGGGGTTTAAGGAACCGATATCAGGGGCTGAGCTTGCAATGCACATGGAAGATCAGGCTAAACATTTCGGGGTAAAAATAATATATGAAGATGTTATTGATACGGTTTTGGATACAGTTACAAAAACCATCAAGACCAGCAATGCCCTTTACCAGTGCAAAGCTGTTATCCTGTGCATGGGAGCCTACCCGCGGCTTTTGGGGCTTCCTGGTGAAAAACGGCTGACAGGCTCTGGAGTATCCTACTGTGCAACTTGTGACGGCGCATTCTTTAAGAATATGACAGTGGCAGTTGTAGGAGGCGGAGATACTGCTGCCGAAGACGCCCTGTATCTATCCAGATTCTGTTCGAAGGTATACCTTATCCATAGAAGAGATACTCTTAGGGCTGCAAAAGTCCTGCAAAATGCTATGTTTACAAACAGTAAAGTGGAATTTATCTGGAATTCTGTAATTGAAGATATATACGGTAAATTCAGTGTTGAAGGGCTACAACTAAGGAATCTGAGAACAGATGAAGTCTTTGATGTTCAGGTTGATGGCTTGTTTGTTGCCGTTGGAAACATCCCCAGTACCAATCTTGTAAAAGGAAAGGTAGAATTGAACCAGTGGGGATACATTGTAACCGATGAAAATATGCAGACCAATATATTTGGTGTATTTGCGGCAGGGGATATAAGAGAAAAGCCGCTGCGGCAGGTGATAACAGCCGCCTCCGATGGTGCGACAGCCGCCTATTCGGCAGAGCGCTATATAAGTGATAATACCTGGTAATCACATGTATTTCTGCAATACATATGATCACCAGATTACTCTTGGAAATTTTATTCAAGGAGGAGACACATATGAAATTTGCGGTAATTGGGGATATTCACAGCAATATATATGCACTGGAAAGTGTCATAGAAGACATAAAAAAGAAGGATGTTGACCTGATACTCTGTACAGGCGATATGGTAGGGTATGCCCCATTTCCAAATGAAGTGATAGATATGATAAGGGCCAACAATATTCTTTCTGTACAGGGCAACTATGATAAGGCCATAGGGAACAGCGAGCTGGTGTGCGGATGTGACTATAAGGATGAAAAGCAGCTGGAGCTGGCAGGAATGTCTGTTATGTTTACAAACAAAACAATAACCGAAAAGAACAGAAAATACCTGAAAGAGCTGCCAGGAAAGGTAACGCTGAAAGCCGGTGAGTACAGCATTTGTCTGGTGCACGGCAGCCCCCGGAAGATTAATGAATACCTATTTGAAGAGTCGGATGAGGTGAAGGAAGTCACAAAAGAACTGGAAGAAGACATTCTGATATGCGGGCACACTCACAAGCCATACTATAACGTAATAAACGGAAAGCACATAGTAAATTCAGGATCGGCAGGAAAGCCAAAACACGGTAATCCTAATGCAACATATGTGATTTTAAATATCAATGACACTGACATAAACGTTGACATTGTAGAAGTACCCTATGATTACGAGAAAACTGCAACAGCTATCGAAAATACCGGACTGCTGCCGGATGAATTTGCCTGTCTGCTAAGAAAAGGATAGTAAAGTACCCGGCGGTTAGCCGGGTCTTTTACTATCGCATTATGTCATATCAAATATCTGAAGAACAAGTATACAGAGCTTATGACGATAGTAAGGAGCATCACGGGGAAAGCCACTTTAAAGAATTTACCGAAGGTAATTTTATGTCCCGCATCTTCAGCCATTCCTATTGCAATTACATTTGCACTGGCTCCGACAATTGTTCCGTTTCCACCCAGACATGCCCCTAGGGATAGTGCCCACCAGAGGGGTGCTATATTCATTCCGGATATTGCACCTATATCTTTTATCATAGGAATCATTGTTGCTACAAACGGAATATTATCGACAAATGCCGATGCTATGGCAGACACCCAAAGTATAGCTAAAGCTGTAAGCATCAAATCACCTTCCGTTATATCCAGCACTCCTTCTGCCAGCATCTTAATAACTCCTGTTTCCCTAATGCCACCTACAAGTATAAACAGTCCTACAAAAAAGAATATTGTTTTCCATTCCACTTCCTCAAGAATACTGCTGACCTTAACCTTTGCATTTGTCCCTACACTGGTCAAAAGCAGCAGTAATACTGCTCCCGCAATGGCTATGGTAGCCGATTCCAGATGCAACGTACCATGAAGTACAAATCCCAGAATTGTAAGCCCCAGTACTGCTAAACTTTTTGTCATTAACCCTCTATCTTTTATTGCTTCATTTTCATCCATAGACATTATCTTTTGCTTCGCATCATTATTTGTAACCAGTTTCTTTCTATATATCAAAGCAAAGATGTAAGTGGTCAATAGCAGCAGAGGAATAGCAATAACTGCATCATTTATGATAAAGTCCATGAAACTGAGGCCGACCGAGCCCCCAATCATTATGTTGGGCGGATCTCCTACAAGAGTTGCCGTTCCACCTACATTAGAAGCAAATATCTCTGCAATGATGTAAGGAATAGGATTCAAACGCAAATCCTTTGCAATACTTATTGTTACAGGAAGCACCAGAAGTATGGTAGTGACATTATCCAGCATCGCTGAAAGTACGCCTGTTATTATCGATAAAAGTATCAATATCCTTAAAGGCTCTCCCTTTGCAACTTTAACAGTTCGTATGGCAAGATATTCGAACAGACCAGTCTTTTTCATTATCATTACTATGACCATCATACTTATAAGAAGTCCCAAAGTATTAAAATCAATTTCCTTAAAAGCATGTTCCTGTGTGATTATCTTGGTCAGAACCATCAGTGACGCACCTAGTAAAGCCACAACAGTACGGTCTACCTTTTCTAGGATAATCAGAATATACGTTACAATGAATATCACTAAAGATAAAATAAGATTCAAATCCTTCATTAATATTTACCTCCAAAAATAGTATTATCAAGCATCATAAAAAGATGCACACACCAAAAAAGGCGGAATGCTCATTTACATGAGCTTCCCACCCCAGAAGCCAAAACTCTTGAAAACGGATAAATCCAATCCGCCCAACCGGTCACATTATTAAAATCTTATATTATTATATTCGATATAGAAAAGTAAATCAATGATTATTCTATACTTTTTCATATCCTTCCACATTCATAACAAGTTTCATTTCATCCCCCTGTATCTGATCTCTTCATACTAAAAACCTGTTTCACTATATAATGATACTTCCTGACCGCTCATGTTCCTTTTATAGTATAGATACCTTTTATTAAGAACATGATTCTCTTTCTCTACATAATCATTCAATACCCTTTTTAAATCAAGTACATCATTCATTTCAAAATACCCTGTTTTGCCATAAACAAATTTGACAGCATGTATTGTTCCCTTGGCAAATGCCTGCCTCGAAAATGATTCATGAGATATTTCAATCTTGTCATCCTCTCCCACTATCATCACTTCATGCTTTCCTACAACACCGCCTGCACGGACAGCATTGATAGGAATATCGGTTTTTACATCTGTTGTCCCGGAAAACTTTAATCCCTTTTCTATTTCCTTTGCAATTTTCAGAGCAGTACCTGAAGGTGCATCTTTTTTGTTTTTATGATGGACCTCTGTTATCTGAAAATCATAATTGTTCAAAATGTTGGAAGCGAGATTAGTCAGAAGCATAAGCACATTTACTCCTAACGTGATGTTTGGTGCGTACACAATTCCATTATGGTATCTGCGTGTAAGGACAAAAAGTTTTTGAAGAGCAATTTTAGAAAAACCCGTTGTTCCTATGACAATATTGACCTTCATTTTAGAAAACAGCTTTGCATTTCTGATAGTTGCCTCTGGTTTTGAAAAATCCACTACCACATCAGGCTTTGTTCTAAAAACTGTTTGCTCTATGTTATCAGGCCCCTGAACAACCAGACCTGTGTCTTTACAACCTAGTATTTCACCCAGATCTTTCCCTGTTTTGAGGCTTCCAGAACTGCAAATCACAGATACAAGCTCTATATTTTCCTGATTCAGAAGAGTTTTTGCTATCTCCTTCCCAGTCTTGCCCAATCCTATCAAACATACCTTGATCATATCAAAACCTCCAAATAATAATAGGTTAGTGTCATCTTAATATAAGATGTATATCCTATACTGCCGGCAATCATTCTTAAGTTTTTCCTGCACAATGCATAAATTTAATTATCATATCTTATTATTATGCATAATTAAAGCCACAGAGAAGTCTCTATGGCTTATATGCAAAAAACGTATACCTGTAAAAGGGTATAATCAATAAAGCATATCAATCACCTTCTCCTCCAACGCTTACGAGATTAGCTGACGGATTCGGATCGAAAGAGTTGACCCTAAACGATATACTGTCCTATGGACAAAATCGTCATTCACCCCAATGTAGCGAATATTATTCGCTGAAACAATTCCAACTGTCAGTCCGGAACTGTCTGGTTCTCCCGCTCTTTACAGATTCAGCGCAGTTTATATTATATTCAGTTTATATTAATTGTTCCCAGCTATATGATGCATATACTAAATTATATGCTCATCTGCCATATTTCTTGAATAAATCATCAAGTGCTTCCCTTAAAACTTCTCTCAGAGCCCTTTTTACAAGAAGTATGTTCAATTCATCCCCGTGTCTAGTTATTTAGTCTATGTCCGCCAAATTCTGGCTATACACTGAAATCAACTTTTTAATAACTTCATCGCCAATAGGATACCCATAAATCTAATTAATATTCTCAAAATTATCAATATCTGCAACCGCTATACTAAAAGGCCCATCTCCACGAGAGATGAGTTCCTCCACTTTTGAAATGAATTCTTCTTTTGAAACCAGTCAGGGAAATACTCCCTGACTGCCCTACTTCATCCATTTGCGCTTTTCCTTTCTAGATGTCACACCTTCACTCTTGTCTTTATTTACATCAAATACATTATCTGCATACTGATCTAATCTCGACGGTTTACTCGAAGGCCGCTGTGGATTCCTAGTATTGGGTGAATTGCTCGTTCCCCTGTCTGACATCAAAATCACCTCCTATAAATATTCTTTGTGATTTAAAGAAATAAATACTTTGACTGCAAACTTCATTAGGTGTAACACAATACTTAGCTCTCGAATAAAATACATATTGAGACTAGATTAAGGAGGTATTTTTATGGGAAACAAAGGTTTTTTAGGCGGAGTATTTGACAATGATGAAGTTCTATGGTTTATTATCCTGTTCCTTTTACTGTTCTGGGGATGCCGTGGACCCGCATGCAACGATTAAGAATTATTAACTGCTAAAATTTAATGGCAGGTATCAATTCAAACATACCAATCGTGAACCGAAAATATGGTTAATCTCTGTCAAAGCATGGATTACCAATAGATTTAGTAATATACAGATATAATTATCTAATGTAATAATATACAATTGGACTTAAGACTGCTTTTATATATAATTATACTAGTTGGGATAGCAGACCGGCACACAGGTTACATGCCTTTATCCAACAGTATAATGTTACATAAGCAGTCTTTTTATATTTCTCAATAAATTTCATAAATACATGGTGAATATATGTTTTTAAACAGGAATACATATGCGAAAAAACAATTATCGGAATACTTCCCGGTCTTACTATTTGTTCTGATGACAATAGTACTTTTAGGTATACTGTCCTCATGCAACGCTGCGAAAACTGCCGGAATTTCAGAGGTATCCCCGTCTGAAGACAAGGCCCCACAGGTCAGCCCTGAAAAAAAAGCTGAGCCAATGGAAGTAGTAATAGTTATAGACGCAGGGCATGGGGGAGAAGACTGGGGGACATACTATGGAAGTGTCAAAGAAAAAAATATAAATTTGAGTATAGCTCTCAGGCTTGGCCCTCTTCTAAAAAAGCACGGCATCAGGATAGCATACACAAGAGAAAAGGATGAATTTATAGGGCTTAGAGAAAGAGCTGAGTTGGCGAACACTCTGAATGCTGCGTTATTCATCAGTATACATAATAACAGAATGCCCGGAAACCCCAAATACAAGGGGACGGAAACACTTTATGCAGCTGCAGCCAATCATAGATTTGATACAATGACAGATAAGAAGCTGGCAAGAATCATTCAGAACGAGCTTGTCGATAAGCTTAAAACCTATGATAACGGTATCATCTACAGGCCCGAGCTGGCAGTTTTGCGGAGGACAAGCATGCCTGCAGTTATTGCAGAGATCGGCTACATTTCCAACAGTTCAGACAGGGAAAAACTATCTACCGAAACATTCAGGCAGAAGACTGCTGAAGCCTTAGAGGCTGCCGTACTAAAAGCATTGGAGGAAATGGGAGCAGGAAAAGATGCTTCCGGCAAATGGATGGTACTTGGAAAATAATAATCTATTCACATATCCTGGACAATTCAATTATGTTAACATTTGAATGCTGTGCTACATATAATAAAATTGTTCTTAAAAAAAGAACAGTTTTATAGTGCCGCTTAATTACTTAGCGGCCTGTAGGCCTGACGCAAGCAAATAGTATAAAACATAAAGGGGGATATGACAATGACGTATAGGGAAGCACTGGAAGATAACATGCAACGCTTCTATCTGATTTCAGGCAAAAAAAGAAAAGGGAAAACCAGGTATGATACCTCCAAAATAAGCCCTCCATCAGCTGATAGCGCTTCATCCGGAAGTGTTTTACATATATCACTTCCTGCCGGTACAGAAGTGGAGCTTCTAAACATAATTGAATTGATTTCCCCTAGTGGAGTCAGCCTTGAAGCAAGACTGCCTTTCATAGAGGGTGGAGGTTTTTCTAAGCTTGTATCATCGGAACTGTCTAAAATTATTAACTCCATACAAGAAGCAGGAGGCACGGTAGAAATGTATTGATGCAAGATCCAAAAAGGCTCACTTAACGTGAGTTTTTTTATTGATTCCTTATCTATTAGTCCATCTTCATTTTGCAAAAGAAATAATTGATTTACAACTCTTTATGGTAACAATTCTTTGTATTATTCATAGACTGATAATATAAAGCAGATGGAGGTGTGATATATGTCAAAAGAAAACTGCAATACTCATTCACAGCCATGTCCTCAATTGCCGGGAACTGTTCTTAGGATTTTCATCCCTGCAGGAGCAGTTATTAACCTGTTAAACCTGATAGAGCTATCCTCCCCAAGTGGTATCTGTGTAATAATCAGATTGCCCTTCCTGGGTGGAAAGTGCTCCGGCGTTGACCTGATGGGAATAATGAATTCCATAAGATCTGTTGGTGGAACGGTGGAACTCGCATAAGCAAACAGAAAGGATTGGTTCTTCTGGCCAATCCTCCTACATAGAATTACGCTATTCCTTGTCAGGCAAGGGGTTTCTGTTTTTCATCCTGCAATATTCCGTTACTTCGTTATTCCCGGAGTCCTTTACTGAACTACCTTTAAGTATGTAATAAGCTGCTATTCCGGTAACAACCGCCAGCACCGACAGTATCCCCAATGTTGCCGGTATACTGATTCCCAATTCCCCTGTCGAAACTTGAAAACAGCCGATAAAACCGAATAATATAAAAGCACCTGCCGAAATAAGTTTAATAGTTCTTTCCGGTATTTTCTTGCACATGACCACACCAATGCAGATACCAATTGCATCCGCTATGAGCATACCTGTAGTTGTTCCCATCAGTATCCCCACCGGATCGTTTGGAAATTTTGTTGCAAGCGCTATTGTTGCAAGCTGAGTCTTATCACCGAGTTCTGCAATGAAAAACGCAATGGTCACGGTCATAACCGCCCCAAATCTTGAAGGCCTGTTCTCCTCACCTTCCAGTTTATCTCCACGTATTGTCCATAGACCGAAAAAGATAAACGAAAGAGCCGCCACACCTTGTATCCATATCTCAATCGAATGGAATCTTGTGATAAAATTTCCTACAGCAACGGCAAGTGCATGATTAAACACCGTAGCTATAAAAACCCCGATTAATACCTTGGAGGCCTTGTAACGAGTGGCAAACGCCATAGCCAAAAGCTGGGTTTTATCCCCCATCTCAGCCAGAGTAACTGCCCCTACCGAAAAAAGAAATGCAATTAAAGTAGAATACATGCAATCAGTCCCTTCACATTAATTTTCTTTTGTTTGCACTTGTGCTCTTCCGAAGTATTGATGAAAAGCTGGCACGCGCATAAATTCGAAATTCCATCGTCCAGGAAATCTATTGCATTATCTCACAAAAGCTTTATCTTTAACCGCTTCAAGAATCTAAAATAATAACAAAAATGGACTTTCCTAGACAATAAAAAAAGACTCAAACACAACCCCATAAACGGATTATGCTAAAAGTCTCGCTACCTGTAATCAGAATACCCTGAAATAATTCAGTTCTTCCAAATTCCTTATCCGGCTACAAAGCCAGGTTTGGCACAGCCTCACCAGTATGTTGACTTTGTAATTAAAACTACTCCCTCTTAACAAAAATATCTTATACCAAGTAAAACAAATTTGTCAACCCCTTAATAAACTTATTCATGTATTATGACTTTTTCCTTCTATAGATTATAATACTATTGTTGCAAATATTGCAGCATAATGCAAAACAAAGAGGAGGTGTTATCCCCCTCTTTGCTATACATCAGCAGCCAAAGCCGCTTCCTCTCTCTTCAGCCCTTTTCATTACCTTTTTAATAAATTGTCTATCAGCAAGCAGCACCCGCTACAGGACCAGTACCATATCCATGATTATAGTTGCAATAGAAGAGCAGCAGGAAAAGAATTATGAACCAAAGCAATTCGTCATTATCGAATAAGCCACCAATAAATCCCTTGTTTGACATTAAAACCATTCCTTTCATAAACATATTCTTATCAATAGCATGATATTCGCCCTTATTTCTAAGTGTTACTATATATGATCTAAAATTTATAAGCAGATGTTTATGCCTGACACTAATTCACACATGATGCAACCAGTATTAGTTAAGGTGTTATGTTGACAAATTACGCATTTACAGGTAAAATACATATGAATATATGTTCATACAATAATGTCATAGATATGGAGATGAATAATATGCGTATAAGTATGCTAATAGAAAATCAGAAAGCCGAAAACAGTGCTCTTAAAAACGAGCATGGGCTTTCTATGTATATTGAGAAAGGAAATGAAACCATACTATTTGATACAGGGTATTCAGGCCGGTTTATAGAAAATGCTGAAAAAATGGGATTAAACCTCGAGAAGGTTGATACAGTAATACTGTCCCACGCCCATAACGATCACTGTGGAGGACTTAAAGAGTTTCTCGATATGAATAAAAAAGCAAAAGTATACATAAGTAAAAACGCCCGTCAGGATTTTTATTTTAAAATGCTTTTCGTAAAAGAATACATAAGCGTTCCAAAGGAGGTATTCCATAAACACGGAGACAGATTAAAATATGTAGACAGTTTTTTGGAAATTACAAAGGATGTCTACCTATTTTCCGGCGTTACTTCCCGTAATATACCCTTGGGGAAATCAGCCGAAAAACTTCTGGTTAAGATTAATAACAGCTTTCAGAGGGATAGTTTCGACCATGAGCAGATATTAGCCGTTAATAACGGAGGAAAACTAGTAATACTAACCGGTTGCAGTCATAATGGGATAACAAACATGATAGATACTGTAAAACAGCATTTTCCCTCAATGCCTGTTCAAGCTGTCATCGGAGGCTTTCATCTAATGGGATTTCCTTTTAAAAGCATACTTGGAGAACCTAAAGATTACATAATCAAATTGGGGAAAATGATGAATTCCTATAATATAGAAAAAACATATACTGCTCATTGCACAGGTGATAAGGCTTATAAAATCCTGAAAGAAGTAATGCAGGACAGAATAAGCTATATGCATACAGGAATGCAGATCGAACTTTAACCCGCAAAGCTTGTTTGCCTGTAAATGGATATATATGAACAAATTAAAAACTATATTTAGTTTTTGACTGGTTAAACTATTTAAGACATATATCAAACGATTCTTGAGCATGGAGGTATTTTCCATGAACATAGTTTTAACCTTATTGGCAGTCGTAATATTCCTCGTTATTTTGTTGTTTATAACTGCTCTCAGAATTATTTTTACATTCAATTCCGATAAGGAGAATATAAACCTGACACTACTGTGGCTATACCCTTTTTTAAAGGCAGTAATTACAAATGAAGGCCCCAAACTGATGCTTTCAGTCTATCTGCTTAATAGGAACATAATGAAAAGAGAATTGGGAGTGGGTAAATCAAAGATTAGAGCAAACAAACTGGAACTGATAAGGCAGGTTAAGACTACTGATGCCAATGTTAGCGTTTCATACGGCTTCAGAGATCCATTCATCACAGGGGTTGCTTGTGGAGCCATAAATATAGCTTCACAATTCATAAATATAGATTCAGTTAATCAAAACCCGGATTTTGTTGCAGACAATGACTATATTTATGTTGATGCAACTGCTAAAGTAAACCTGGGTTCGGCACTTTTGAACCTTTACAGAACGCATAAAAACAGTTCTGGCGATTAATTATTCATAAAAAATAGGGGAGGAGAAAAATAATGGATCAACAACAGCAAGGACAGACATTTACACAGAATCTTGATACGCTTTTTAACAATCTCGAAGATTTCACAAAAAAAGAAGGTGTCATGGGCAAACCTGTAACTTATGGTGATAAAACATTAGTCCCTATAATGTCCGTAACACTTGGCTACGGTAGTGGTAATTCAGCAGCAAAAAATCAGCAGAATAATACCGGAGCAAACCAGTCAGGTGCTTCCCAGGGAGCCGGAATGAATGCAGGAATGGGTGCTCTTGGTCTTGGAGCAAGAATAAGTACCGATGCTATTGTAGTAATTGATAAGGATAATGTATCACTTCTTCCTGTAGATCAAAAAGCTAATATGGGACAGATGATGGATAAAATACCTCAGATGCTGATGAATATGGGGCAGAACAAGCAGGGGCAGCAAGGGCAGCAAGGGCAGCAAGGACAACAAGGACAACAGGGGCAGCAGTAGCGGAATAGGAGATCTCATCTAACAAATAGCCCACTCTAAAATATTTTATTGAGTGGGTTATTTACCTTCTCTTATAATCTGAAAATATGAAATATATAGCAAGCAGCCTCTAACCAAAATTGTTAGAAGCTGCTTCATGCTTTTATATCAAGATATTCCGCTTACCCTTGCTGCTGCATATTCAAAACATTATCTGCTGCTTTCATATCCACCCTTATTTGCTCCTGAGGGTTATATGCATGATAATAACCTTTATCCATCATATAGTTTGTGATTCTTTCATGTGTTCCTATTGCCACATCCAACTGTCTGCGTAATACATCTCTTACCTGTGGTGATGCAGTTTCAGAAAGAGCCATGGCATAGCTCTTTATCGCTGTTTTTGAAGCAAGCAAAAAATCTGTAGCTATTACCTGTTCAGTCATATTACCCATTCCAGCCATATTCTGTATCATATTTGTCATTTATTCACCCTCTCTCAATTTTTGCTATAAACCCATTATTGTATGTTTGTGCCGGTTCCTGTAGTTGTCCCTGTTGTAGTTCCTGCAGTCCCCATTGCAGCACCCAGATCCGATTGTTGAATCAAGCCCTGCAATTCTCTTATATGACCCTGTGCAGCAGTAAAATCAGTCTGAAGCAGTGATTTCAACTCCTGATCCTTTACCAGACCTGCCATCGTTGCTGATTTGGTAGCACACACGTTTTTAAATGTCAGAAGTTCGTGCAGTTCAAAGGTTTCATGTGGTGCAATTCTGTTATTTGGCATATTCGCACACCTCCTTAATTTATTTGATTCCCGCATTATTATTCTCAAAAATAATAAAAATACTCACAAAAAACTAATATCGTAAATAAACAAAAGCACTTTAGTAATTCTCTTCTAAAGGCAGCTAAAATTTTTACAGCCTGTAAAATTAACTTTTACAGGCTGTTATTTATCCTAAATATTGAATATCTGAGCGAGTATGCTATCTTCATACATAACCTTTTTTGCCTTTTCCCTATACTCAGGGATATGTATATAGGTCATTCTGTTCGGTTTTATAGATGGTGCCGTATCAATGGCTTTTTCGTAGTCTGCAGCACTTAATCCAAGAGTATTTACAAAGCTGAAAAAGCCTGTATCCGTCAGAAATTTTCTTATTCTTTCATGACGATGGTTATGGACAATGCTCATTATATAGGTTGCGATACCTACTTGTATCCCGTGCAATTGAGGCTTATCTGTCATTTTATCAAGGGCATGGGATATAAGATGTTCACTGCCGCTGGCAGGTGAGCTGTTGCCGGCTATCTCCATGGCAATGCCGCTCATGGTAAGCGAATCCACAAGTTCCTTTATAAAAAATTCTTCTTTGATATCGCTATAAGGCATCCTTGCAATGCTGTTCACTGATTTTTTGGCTATCATAACAGCAAGGTCATCTACCCTGGTAATACCCTGCTGTTCCTCATACTGCCAATCATAAACAGCAGTTACTTTGGACACGATATCACCTATACCAGAATAAATGAATTTCTCAGGTGATTTTTTTATTATGCCAGTATCAACAATGATGCCATAGGGTATCCGTGCATGAACCGATGTCCTGCGTTCATTAATATACAGGGAGCAGCCGGAGCTTGCAAACCCGTCATGGGCCGTAGATGTAGGAATACTGATAAAAGGCATATCGTTTAAAAAGGCAATGTATTTTGCTACGTCAAGTACCTTTCCCCCACCTATCCCCACTATAGCTTCCGTTTCAGAGGGAATAGAGAAGGCTTTTTCCATTATGTACTCCATGGAATTCCGGTCGCAGTCAAAATCTCCCAGCAAGCGTAAATCAGGGCTCTCCTTTAAAGTCTGAAAGATTATCTCCCCAAATAATTCCCTGATTCCTTCACCTAAAAACAAGGAAATCTTTTTAATTCCGGCCTTGGTAATAAGCCGGCCCATTTCTTTCAGCTTGTCTGTTCCTACTTCCAGAATTACCGGAATAGATATTTTATGTGTCTGAGCCTTCATAAAACCACCTCTTTTCTACGAGATCCTTTTCTATCTGATAAAAGTCGGTAAAAGGAATAAACGGGATACCTTCTCTTGCAAGAAGCTCACTAAGTTCACCTCTTGCATATACCGTATCCGCAGCTTTTGCCGCACCCAGATCAGGCTCGCTGTCACCTGCAAAAAAGATATAACCGTAATCTTTACGCAAACCTTCGACAACCTTCCTCTTGTCCAGTCCAAAAACCTCAGAATAGTGATCACTACTTGGGTCTGGCACTATTTCAATACCACCGTTTTTGTATACTCCGTTCATCGATATGACATGAGCATCTTTTATTTGCAGATGATTCAATAAAATATTTATATAATAAGATGTTCCTGCACTGACTATATAAAAGTCCCCGCCAGCGTCCTTTACCTTCCTCATAAACCCCGCAGCGTTATCATCAATCGGTATTTTAAGAATCTCTTCAAGCAAATCCCTTTCACTTAAGTCTGTGGAACCAAATATTTTGTTTAAAAACTCCACGTTTATTTTCCTTGTCTTTTTCCAGTTGAAGTATAGCTCCCTTCCCTTATCACCTAAGTATTTCTCAATAACTATATGGTAAAAGTCCTTTGATGTCAGTGTTCCGTCAAAATCAGATACAAATGCGAATCTTTTCATTTTCAGCCCCCAATCCATTCCTGTCGAATGATTTCTTCCCATTTTCCCTTTTGTTGAATCATTTTTTTATATTGCTTGCTATTAACCTGTTCCTGCAAGTAAATTTAGTAAACCCGGTTTGCTCCTTAGTCAACTTTGTTATCCTTTCCCATTTTACCACTAATTTATACGACAGTCATAGTTCAAAGAGAAACTTTACTCACATTAGAAATATAAAAAAGTAGTTTCCATGTAAAACAAAAAATCCGGGCAAATAATTCCCGGATATCCCATTCAACAGACTTATTCCAGCATGGTTGTGCTAGCATGACAGACTTTAGCAGATGATTTCACACTATTAACTGACCCTGATCTTTAGTTCCTTTATCAAAGCCTGCAATATTTCTACAGCATCACCCACAATACCAAAATCCGCTATTTTAAAGATAGGCGCCTCGGGGTCATTATTTACTGCTATTATCACATCCGAAGTAGACATGCCTGCAAGGTGCTGGATAGCTCCGGATATTCCAAATGCAAAATAAGCCTTGGGCCCTACGGTTTTGCCTGTCTGGCCTATCTGATGGCTATATTCGATCCACCCTGCATCGACAATAGTGCGTGTCGCACCTACTGCAGCACCTAAAACCTCTGCAAGTTCTTCAACAAGCCTAAGGTTCTTCCTGTCCCCTATACCTCGTCCTGCAGAAACTATAATATCTGCATCTGCGAGATTTACCATTTGGTTTGATAGATTTACTATGTCCTCTATCTCGACTTTCAGCTTCTTTGGTATCAGAACATCAGGTTTAATTATTTCTCCCACCCTTTTGAAGTCGGGTTTGGGCGCTTTCATAACCTTTGGCCTTACGGTTGACATCTGCGGCCTGTGATTTGGACATATTATCGTAGCCATAATATTCCCACCGAAGGCCGGCCTCGTTTGTAACAGTACTCTTTTTTCCCGGTCAACCTCCAATGACGTGCAGTCCGCAGTAAGGCCTGTATCAAGCCGGGACGCAATTCTGGGAGCAATGGAACGTCCATATGTTGTTGCGCCGATAAGTACGATCTCCGGTTTATACCTTTGCACAAGCTGAACAAAAATATCCGTATACGCCTCATCATTAAAAAGTCTTAGTTGTGGACTGTCAATCATGTATACTTCATCGGCACCATACGCTATAAGTCCCCTCGCAGTTTCTTCAATGCCATAGCCCATTAAGACTACAGAGAGCCTAACCTCAAGCTCATTTGCAATCTTCCTGCCTTCTCCCAGAAGCTCTAAAACCACATTGCTCACAGTACCGTACCTTATCTCCCCGAAAACCCAGACTCCCACATATTCAGATATATCCGCCGGCTTTTCGTTTCCATGATTGTAATAATCTATCGCATCGAACCTGCATGACGTAATACATGCACCGCATTGTGTGCAGCCAGTCAGGATTGAAGCTTTTTCCTCTTTAATCCTTATTGCATCGTAAGGACACGTATATGTACAGAGCTTACAGCCTGTACACTTGTCTTTATTGATATATAAATTATACATTTTTACCCCCGGTTAGTTACTTTCATAAACTGCATTGACATAAGCCTATCAGCTAATCTCCTTACCTGCTCTTGGGGTTCTCCTTCAATCATTTCCCCCTGAACCTCATAGTTCGGAATAAAGGTTTTAACTACCTGTGTAGGTGATCCTTTCAAGCCGCATCTTTCCTTATCCACATTGATATCATCCGCTGTCCACCTTTTGACCTCTACCGCCTTTGCCCTCAGCACACCTCTGATGGAAGGCATCCTCGGCTCATTGATCCCCTTTACTACCGTAATTACAGCAGGCAGAGTCATGCCAATTATCTCAAACCCCTCTTCAAAAAGCCTTTGACATTTTATATAGCCACCCCTGATTTCCTCTATCTTTTTAACATATGTTGTGTGGGGAATTCCAAGTTTTTCTGCCAAACTGGGTCCTACCTGAGCTGTATCACCATCGCTGGCCTGTTTACCGCATATGACAATATCATAATCGGCAATTCTTCTTATAGCCATTGAAAGTACATAGGATGTAGCAAGGGTATCCGATCCGGCAAATGCTCTGTCACTCAGCAGGATAGCTTCATCCGCTCCCAGTGCGATAATATCTTTTAGCATCCCTGAAGCAGAAGGAATTCCCATACTTAGTACCGATACCTTTCCTCCAAGCTTCTCCTTTATTCTGAGTGCCTCTTCAACTGCATATGAGTCAAAAGGATTTATGGTGGACTCAACACCTTCCCGGATGATAGTGTTTGTATCCCTGTTCATCCTGACTTCCGTACTTACAGGAACCTGTTTTACACACACTATAATATTCAAAATCTCATCTCCTTCGAAAATCACGGTTCTCCTTCATGCTCATACAACTACTGCCTCTACCAGCTTAATAAGATTCTTTTCGTTATTGAATGGAGTAATAATGGAGTAAATATCGGTTAGGCTTTTACTGCCTAGGTTGTACTTTGCAAAGTTCGCAAGAGTACCCGACGGCCCCATATCAATGTATATACATTCCCCCATTTTTTCAATTTCTTTTACAGCACTAATAAAGTTAATAGGTTTCCGCACCACATCCCAGAAATATCCGTAGTCAACAGATTCCTCCCTGCCTCCTGTAAGGCATGAAACAAAATTTACACGGGGGCTGCTCAAGGGTTTGGTTTTAATAAACTCCTTAAAATCAAACCCAGCAGGATCAATCATAGACGAGTGAAAGGCATATGATACCGGCAACCTCTGAAATACATATACTTTGGCTTTCAAGTATCTTTCAATTTTTTCCAATCCGCTAAGGCTTCCACACACTACAAAATGTGAGTGATAGTTTACAGAAACCAGCTCCGAGTTCTGATACAGTACCGGTTCCTCTTCGAATATTTTGGTATCATTGATTATAGCAAGCATACCGCCGTTTTCGCAGTGCTTTTCCATTGCTTCCGCCTGTTTTACAACACACTCCAAGGCGTCCTCACAGCTCATTACACCAGAAATTGCTGCCGATACAAATTCACCCAGGCTGGCTCCTAAAACATATTGGGGGTAAATACCTCTCTCCATGACAGCCTTTGCTATCGAGTATTCTAAAATAAAAATCGCAGGGTGTGTATACCGTAATCGACTAAAAACCTCAATCTTCATTCTTTTTTCGTCATACAACACTTTGATTACGGATTCACCTGTCATGTCCTGATACATTTCATCCAGCTTCTTCATCCAGCCTCTAAACGCTGAATCCATCAAGAACAACTCCCGGCCCATATTGTAATACTGCGCCCCTTGGCCCGAAAACATAAAAACTATAGGTTTTTTCATATATTCATCCTCCGATTATGCCCCTATTCCTATTCCCTTTCCTTTTATATGCAGCTTTTTTATATAGCTTCTTCCCCAAAGGAGAGCTATGATAAATGAAATCACATTCCCTGTTCCTACCCCTATGAATACTCCATACATTTCCATTTTAGCATAATGTATCAAAAGCAGTGATAATGGAATTGAGATTATACCCATACGGATAATTACCAGAACCAGATCCGGAATAGGTCTGCCTGTAGCCTGGAATGTAGATGAAACCACCATTGAAACCGCTACCCAGATAGTTGTAAATGCCAGCAATCTTACCTGTCTTATACAGCCTTCTACAACCTCAGGCCTGGAAGAAAACAAGCTGTAAATACCAGGAGAGGTAATGAAGTACAAAAGTGCGACACCCGCACAAATGGCAGCACATAACATCAGATTAACCTTGAATATTTTCTGTGCTCTCTCCAGGTTACCGCGCCCGAAATTTTGGCCTATCATGGTTATTGTTGTTGCAGCAATGGCTGCTCCAGGAATAATCAATATCTGATCCAGCCTGGTAACCAGTACCCATGAGTTCATTGCCTCCTGGCTTATGGAGCTCACTATGTTGTTCAAGACAATGGAGGAAATACTGATTGAAAACAGTCCCAGTGAGGCCGGAATACCTATTCGCAAAATCTCTTTAACCTGTTTTATGCTTGCCTGAAAAACCCTCCATCTGATTGGTATAACTGTCTTTTTCCTTAAAAACAAGTACAGGAAATAAAACTCAGTCAACCCTATTGCCAATGTAGTTGCAAGAGCGGATCCCCTTACTCCGAGCCCGAATACAAAAATCAAAACCGGATTAAGTATTATATTGAATGCTGTTGACAGAAATATGGATATCCCAAGGTATTTCATAGAACCTTCCCCTTGCAAGATACCGACAAACGCATGTGTTAAAAACAGCAGCACCATACCCGGAAGCAGGAAATTGAAGTAATCAATACCATATTGTATTGTTTCCGCTGTTAACTGGCTACCAGCAATGAAATGAACCATATCCCCCCCGAAAATCAGGCCGGAAATCAGAGTGAACGCTCCTATAATTATGGCCAGAAATAGTCCTGAATCCGCAGCATTATTTATTACCTTGTCATTTTTCTCACCAATGCCCCGGGCTATCAATGAGCTGATACCTAGCAGCAAACCGGTTGCTAGATTTATAACACACGAATAAATGGGATATACCAGGCCCGTGCCGCTGATCATAGCGGTTGACTGTCTGTTTATCATTGAGATAAAAACAGTGTCCACTATTATATAGGCGAAGGCAAGAAACTGGCTGATTATTATTGGAATACTAAGTTTTAAAGTGGTAGATGCTATAGGCCCTTCGAAAATCCCTGATATGGCCTCCTGCTTTTTTACGGTTTTTTCACTGCCCGGCACCATAGTTTGATTTTCAGTATCTGCAGCAGCATTCATATTAATATCCTTTTTCTCTTCCATTTTTTATCTCCCTTTCAAAATATTTATGTCTCTATAATGCAGCAGAACGTACACGTATTGATTTATATCACCCCTTGATATCGTCAATACGCAGTTTTCCTTCATAGAAGACTCGGGGATTTCTGATTGAATCCTTTGGGGGCATTTCAATCAAATCGCAAATATCAGATATGCGCTTTTGTACCGGATTAACCAGAATATCTTCCAATACCTGTTGGAAATTCCTTATCAGACAGGAAATCGACTCATCATTGAAAACATTCCTGTAGTAAGACATGTGCAAAGCCAGCTCACTCTCCGGATAAAGATCCACTCTCAAAGGAAATCCCATTTTGGATACAAAGAAGTGGTTTGGCGTTTTTGCATTTAGTTCTTCTACTGTCGCGTTCTGGAACACAAGATAATTCTGGGCAAAGGGCCTGTCAGCCGGTATCAGGTTCCACTCCTGGAGCCTTCTCAGCGGAGTATTCTGATATCTGCTGAGTTCAACTATCTGTGCCATCAGGTTTTTAAGCCATTCCAGCAGCAAATCACTGCTGGATATCCTGACACGCAGCGGAATGATGTTAAGGAAAGGCCCTACCATATCTTCAACACCCTTCAGTGCTACAGGGCGGCCGTTTATGATAATTCCGTAGACAATATCATTCCTCCGTGAATAATAGCTTTGAATCAATGACCATGTGCCTTGTACCAGTGTACCAAGTGTCAAACGGTACTCTCTGGCCAGCTGTCTGAGCTTATCCGAGGTTTCCCTGGACATTTTTATGCACTGACGGGCAAATCCGCTTTCATTATCAGGCTTGTTTCCCGGAATACCGCTGGCAAGAGGAGTAGGCCGGTCAAAATCCCTGAGCTTGTTTTCCCAAAAAGCTCTTATCTGTGAAAGGTCTTCTTTTTGTATTATAGCGACACAATCCTTATATTTTCTAATTTGTTTCAAATTAACGGTCTGACCTTTTAGGAAGGCATTTAATATTTTGTCAAACTCATCAAAGATTGTATTAAAGCTCCACCCATCAAGGCACATGTAGCTGAAACTGAAGAGGAGCAGGCTGCAGTCCTGCATCTGTCCGATAAATACACGTATTCCCCTTGGTTTGCCGAGCTCGATTCCCCTTGTACGGTCGTCTTTTAAAAACTCCTCCAGCCTCGCATCTCTCATTTCTTCGGATATCTCACGCCAATCCTCATATGCAAGTGATATCTTCACGTTTTTATGTACCAACTGAAGCGGTTTGTCAAGCTCCTCCCAGACAAAAGAGGTTCTTAGCGCCTCATGCCTGTCTACCAATGCCTGCCACACATTTTCGTAAAAATCTATATCCCATCCTCCTGAAAAAGGCACTATCATCATGTTCTGAACAAGGAACAGCCCTGTTTCAGGTGATGAGAGATAGCGGTTCAGCATATGCTCCTGAAATGGAGCCAACGGGTATACATCCTCAATATCACCACTGCTTAATATTTCTTTAATCTTTTTCCTGTCCCTCTCTGAGTAATCAAATCCGGAGAAATCATCCTGCACTTGCAATTCACCTGTGCAGGTTTCCGATTCCAAAGCAGCAGCTAGTTCAGATATAGTCTGGTACTTAAACATATGCTGCGGTGTTATCTCGACTCCTTTCTGCTTTGCCCTGGCTACCACCCTGATACTGTGGATGGAGTCCCCTCCCAGACTGAAAAAGTTATTATTGGTTCCAACACGCTCCAAACCTAAAACCTCAGCCCAAACCTCAGCCAGAATCTTTTCTGCCGGAGTAACAGGCGCCATAATGTTCTCTCCTGAATCCGGCAACTCCACAACCGGAGCCGGCAATGCTTTTCTGTCAAGTTTACCGTTTGAATTTACCGGCATCTCTTTTATTACTACAAAGCTTGACGGTATCATATGGTCAGGCAGCTTTTCCTTCAGATACCCGCGAAGCTCCGGTACCAGTCTGTTTGCAATTCTATCCAGCAAAGGATTGTTTGCATAACTGTCCAGTCTATGATAGTTCTTTTTCAGTCCGCTTTGGGCAATTACCGCAGGATTCTGCTGTAAAACCGATTTATGCTTTAAAGTAATTTCATAACTTCCGTCAGCCGCTCCACTGCACCAGACAATATCAGCGCCATAATCCAGCCTGTCGCACAAACCCCATATTGTCTCAGGGTCCACACCTTCGTCCTGGTCCTGCAGGCTGCATATATGTCTTATCTTTTCCACGTTCTCTCCAGGCTCAAGTTTTTTCAGTATGGATAATTTTCTGTTTACGGATTGGTTCCTTGCATTGGGTATGTTTGTAATATGCAGTAGTTCGGGAGGATCATTTTTTAATATTTCTTCAAGCCTGTCAATATTCATATCCTCCTTGTGCCAGTCAAAATTTATGGCTTCCCTCTCTGCTGCAGGACTTCCTCCGACATGAAGAATGACGTCATACCTGTACCGGGTCAGTTCATTATGGTATTTGCCTCTTTTCAATTGAACCTCCACATGGGATATTTCAGACAGTTGTTCTTTAAGTGCCAGAAAAAACTCGGGATCAATCAGCAGCTCCTGCTCCTGCCTTATGCGTTTTGAAACCCGCTGTTTTAGTTGTTCTATAGTAAGAGAGGACAGCGCCTTTTCAAGCTCTATATCAGTATGGAAGGTTTCCAGCAGGGAAAAGTTGCGTATATCACCTAAAAACACAGCCCCTCCGCCATTATGGTTAACCATCTGTACAGCCTTCTTCAGCACACTCAGGAAGTAGTTCACATCAGGGAAGTACTGTACAACGGAGTTGAGTACAACTACATTGAACCCTTCATCATCAAATACACTGAAATCATCTGCATTTTTTCTCAGCAGCTTTACATGCGACAAATCCTTTCTCTTTTCAATCAGGTTATTTCTGACATAATCAAGAACCATTGACGAGATGTCGCTTCCCCAATACTTATCACACCGGGGGGCAATCCTGGACAATAGCAGCCCCGTACCACAGCCTATTTCCAATACCTTCTCCGGTTTTAATGCCAGAATGCGTCCAACTATAGCATCCACCCACTCACGCATTTCCTCTGCAAGCAGCGGGAGACCCGTATAGCTGCTGTTCCAGCTTGAAATATTAAAGTCCGCCTCAATATTTTCAGTATTGGTTTTGTATGCCTTGTCAAATACCGTTTCCCACTCGGATACCTGTGAATCATGCAGGTTTTCTGCAGGCAGGCCTTTCTCCTCTGCCCTCTCCTGCAGATCGGAAATTACATAAGCTACTAGTTGCTTGTGGTCAGGCATATGCTCATATTCCTGGACAACAACGGCAGCTTTTTGCACACCGGGATGCTCCTCCAGGACAGCTTCAATCTCCCCAAGTTCTATACGTATACCTCTGATTTTAACCTGAAAATCTATCCTTCCAACGTACTCTATATTACCGTCGGGCAAATAACGGGCCAAGTCACCGGTCTTATAAAGGCGTGCTCCCTCTTCTCCACTGAAAGGATCGGGTATGAATTTTTCTTCAGTCAGTTCAGGGCGGTTATGATATCCGCGGGCGACCTGAATCCCGCCTATATGTAATTCGCCGGGAACACCTGTCGGTACGGGATTCAGATTCTTATCCAGAATATAAATCTGCGTATTGGCAACAGGACGACCTATGGGTACCATGCGCTGTTCGCTTCCCCTGCGGCACGCCCAATAGGTAACATCTACTGCAGCTTCAGTAGGTCCGTACAAATTATGCAAGCCGGCCTTTAGGCGTTTGTGGAAGAGCTCCTGGGTGGAGAACGACAATGCCTCGCCACTGCTGATAACACGCTTTAACGTATCACAGTTTTCAATCCCCTCTTCTTCAAGAAAAACCTGGAGCATGGAGGGAACAAAATGGATTGTTGTAATTCCTTCTTTTTGTATGAGTCGTGAAAGGTACGAAGGGTCCTTATGGCCTTCAGGCTTAGCCAGCACCATACAAGCTCCCGTTATTAACGGCCAGAAGAATTCCCAGACTGATACGTCAAAACTGAAAGGGGTTTTCTGAAGGACACGGTCTGTCTCATTCAGCCCATATTCCTCCTGCATCCACAAAAGTCTGTTTACTATTCCTTTATGGGTATTCATAGCGCCCTTGGGCTTGCCCGTAGACCCTGACGTATAAATCATATAAGCAAGATTACCACTTGCCGTCCTGCAGCCACTGCCGTCCTGGCTCTCACAGCTTAATACTTCCATATCCGCATCTATACATACAACTTCAGAGTTGTTTGCAGAAATAGTATTTGCTAGCTTCAGCTGGGTCAGTATTAATGGAGGCTTTGAGTCTTCCAGCATAAAAGCCAGACGCTCGGCCGGATATGAAGGATCCAGCGGAACATACGCTCCCCCGGCCTTTAAGATTCCCAACAGGCTGACAATAAGTTCAAGGGAACGCTCCATACATATTCCCACCAAGGTCTCCGGTCCCACTCCCTTTTTAATCAGATAGCTTGCCATTTGATTTGCTTTCCGGTCAAGTTCCTTGTAAGTAAGCTTATTATCCTGGAAGAGGACTGCAGGTGCATCCGGAGTCCTATCAACCTGACGCTCGATGATTTCATGGAGACACATATCCCCTTGCGGGTATACAACTGCAGTATCGTTCCATTCATACAGCAGCTTTTGTTTTTCTTCTTCGGACATTACGGGAAGATAAGCTATCCCCTTCTCCGGATTGGAAGCTATCCCCTGCAGGAGGATTTTGTAACTTTCTAAAATTCTAGCAACAGTAGACTCGTTGAAAATATCCGAATTATACTCCACATCCGCATCAAGATAATCAACTTTATCTATGACCTCAATCCACAGATCAAACTTGGAGGTATCGTTGCGTACCTCATTTATTGCATCTACAGACAATTTCAATTCGGAAACCTCTGTTCTTTTAGGCATGGGAATATTCTGCAGGACAAAACACACCTGGAATAGCGGATTCTGGCTCAGATTGCGTTCGGGCTGCAGTTCATCCACAAGTACTTCAAAGGGCAGGTCCTGGTGCTTGTACGCATCATTGGCTTCTTCACGAACCCTCCCCAATAATTCTCTAAAGCTCGGATTACCGGAGAGATCGGTTTTCAGCACTATAGTGTTAACAAAAAATCCGATAAGATTTTCTACCTCAACCCTGTTGCGGTTGGCTATCGGTGTTCCTACCATAATGACTTCCTGGTTCGTATATCTGTAAAGCAATACCTTCAATGCAGTGATCAGTATCATGAAAAGTGTTGCATTTTCCTGTTCGCACAGTTCCTTAATGCGTTTTGTAACTGAAGGCGGAATCCGGAACTTTATGTTCCCGCCCCTGAAGGATTGAATAGGCGGCCTTACACGGTCAGCCGGCAATTCCAGTGCACTTCTCTCCTTGCCGAGTTTTTCTTTCCAATAAGAAAGCTGTGATTGGATAATCTCCCCTTGCAGCCATTTACGCTGCCATACGGAAAAGTCGGAATACTGTATAGGTAGTGCCGGAAGCGGCGAAGGCTTTCCTGCCGAGAATGCCATATACAGGGTCATCAGTTCTTTCAATAATAGTCCAATTGACCATCCGTCAACTACTATGTGATGGATATTCACAAGCAGTATATGCCTGTTTTCGTCTAAGCGGCATAACAAAGTACGTATGAGAGGCCCCTTGGTCAAGTCAAAAACATGTCTTCCTTCTACTGTTTTCAGCTTCTGCATCTGCTTTTCCATTTCGCTGTCACTATATTCTCTTAAGTCTGCTACAGGCAGTTTCAACTCAAGCTTTGGTGAGATTTCCTGGTATGCCTGCCCGTTTATGCTCTTAAAAGTAGTACGCAGTGCTTCATGCCGGCTTATTATTTCATTGATGCATTTCTCAAGTATTACAGTATCTACTTCACCGGACATGCAAAATTCCACAATCGCGTTATAAGCAGGATTATTAGGTACCAGTTGGTCTAAAAACCACAGTCTCTGCTGTGCATAAGATAACGGAACAGGTTCATTTCCCGGGCGTGGCTGTATAGCCGTAGCGGCAGTATCCGATTTAAAACCCTTCAGTTTTTCGAGCAGGGCCAGCTTTTCTGCAGATAGCCTGGCCTTACGTTCTTGAAGTATCTCATCTTTAGACATATTTAATCCCCCTATTTTGTATTTTCATATTCCTTAACCAGATTTCTTTTTTACAATAGACTCAACTGTTCCAGCATATCCTCTGGAAGCTCTTCTATCTTATCAATCAGCACTTCTTCCACAATTTCAGCCATACTGGACACAGTTGAAGCGCCAAATATGTTTTTTAGGTTGATTTCGAAGGGGAAGCTCTTTTCCAGCCTTGAAATAATTTGGGTTGCCATAATCGAATCCCCGCCCATATCATTGAAATCATCATAAATGCCTACATGCTCCATGCCGAGTACTTCCTTCCATATATCCGAAATTCTTTTTTCCAGCATGTTGAGCGGTGCTGTATAACTATCTGCTGTATTGCTGCTTTCATCCTGATTCTTGTTTACAATGTCTCCAGTAGTATTTACTGCCCTTCTTTCAATGTAACTCTCTGGCAAATCCCTATTTGCCGGCAAGCCTACAGTTTTTGGCCTATTCTTCTCAGGAACCCAGTATTTTTTATAGGAGAACGGATACTCTGGCAGCGGAATTCTTACATATTGATTCTTTGGGAACATCTGTTCAAACTCCAGAGCATAGCCCTGAACATACAGTTCGGCAATAGCTGACAACTGTTCAATAAAGTCGCTAGTATCAGTACCGTCAGCACATTCCCTGATGCACTGATTACCCATACGCCTTAAAATAGGCTGCTCCCTGCGGCTGTGCTCAACAATTTCGCAAGAATAAACCTGTGGTAAGTTTTTCTTTTCCAGCCACTTTTGCAAAAGCATTATAAACTCATCCATATTTCTGACAACACACGCCAACCGATGATTGTGATGCTTCCGTCCCACCAGTAGTGTAAAACTCAAATTACCCGGATCCACCTGCTCCTCATGCTCACAGAACTGAATCAACTGCACGGCACGTTGCTTTAGTTGTTCGTGGGTTCTTGCAGACAGTACCATAAGGTATCCCGGCTTTTCACTATGCACTCTGTCCAGTACAGGAGCCTCTTCAATAACAACATGGGCATTTGTTCCACTGAATCCGAAGGAGCTTACCGCAGCACAACGCTTTGAACCCGGCCTGACAATCCAATCCTTGAGCTCCGTATTCACAAAGAACGGGCTATCATCAAACCGGATATTCGCATTTCCGCTCTCAAAGTGGAGAGAAGGTGGAATCTGCTTATTTTTCAATGACAAAAGTATTTTAATAACTCCGATTACCCCTGCTGCATGGGCGGCATGCCCTAGGTTTGTCTTTATTGATCCTATGGCGCAAAACTGACTTTTATCAGTATATGTTCTGAAAGCACGTGTTATTGCATCATATTCAATAGGATCACCAAGTTTGGTGCCAGTTCCGTGTGCTTCCACCATCTGGATGTGCTCCGGATCTATATTGAACGTATCGTATACATGGCGTATCAAACGTTCCTGGGAGACAGCGCTTGGTGCAGTAATACCATTGGTCCTGCCATCCTGGTTTATTCCGGTTCCGCGTATGACCCCGTAAATATGGTCACCGTCATTAACAGCATCTTCAAGTCTCTTCAATACCAAAGCTCCGACACCCTCCCCGGGAACAAAACCGTCTGCCCGGTCATCAAATGCGTAGCAGCATCCTGTGGGTGAAAGCATACCTGCACGGTTTCCTACCAGATATATACCGGGAGTACAATTCATATAAACTCCACCGGCTACGGCCATATTTATTTCATTAGCCCTTAATGCCTGGCAGGCAATATGAATTGCAACCAGCGAACTGGAACAAGCTGTATCTATGGATACCGCCGGGCCTTTCAGATTCAGGTAATACGCAACACGTGCAGGAATAACCGAGCTGTCGTTTCCCCAGAAGGATTGAGGCGGAGGATTGTCTCCAAACAACTGGTCGTAGTCTCCACGTCCACAACCTGCATATACGCCGCACTGCAGTCCTTCGTCCACCGCTCCTGTATAACCGGCATCTTCCAGAGCCTTCCATGATTCTTCCAGGAAAAGCCTCTGCCTGGGGTCCATATAGGTTGCTTCAAGCTCTGATATATTGAAAAAGAGCGGATCAAAAAGGTCGATATCCTCGAGGAAGCTGCCATGTTCGCATATACCTTCCTTACCCTTGAAATATTCCCGTATATTCCAGCGGGATGCTTTTCCCATCAAATCAGTACCTTTTGCAAGATGCTCCCACAATTCATAGACTGTCCTGGATTTTGCAAAACGGCCGCTCATACCGACTACTGCAATTCCATCCTGTTTCGCCACCCTGCCTGATACTTTTTCTATGTGAGGGGCACTGTAAGCGCTTGTTTTCCGTTCATCCGGCTGCTTCCTTCTCCACTCACCGGGTATAGATATGGATTTCTTAGGGTTTTCAAGCGCCGGGTTTTCCCCTGAAGGCCCAAGACCTTTACCTGACGGCGTGCTTACCTTCAGAATGGCTGACAGGGCGCTTTTGTTCTCTCTTGCAATATAACCGGCCAGTTGTTTTACATTGTTGTAATCAAAGAGCACCGTTGTTTGTAGTGTCAGGTTCAGCTTCCTATTGAGCATATTCACAAGGTTAACTGCTATTATGGAGTCCACACCGTACTCAGAGAAGCTGCTTTCATCCTGTATTTTATGTTCTTCCATTTTTACAGCCTCAGCTACACTCTCCCTTATTACCATAAGCACATGCTCTTCTATCACTTGGTCGCTTATACCGGGCACTTGCATGACTGTATTTGATTTATTTTTTACAGCATTCAAACTATTCTGTTGTTTTTCCACTACAGCATGGTTTTTCCTATCTTCTGCATCAGTAGTAATCCGTTCAGTTTCCACAGCCTGCCCTCCTCCCTGTTTTTGCCGTATAATCCCGTTGCTCTCGGAAATAATAATCTGCTGCCCCATCTCACATGCATCCTCGAAAGCGAAGCATACTCTCCTGAAGCCTTCGGTTTCCAATGTCTCTTTGAAAGTCTCGGGTGTCAGTAAAGGACAGCCCGGAATGCGCAGCCGTGAATCTTCATAAAGCCACCAACCTTCCAGAAGTCCAAAGGTCAGATGGGAAAAAAGGTTGTTTCTTATTATTTCATTCAGTATAAATAATCCGTTTTTCCTTAATACGGCTTTTATGTTCCGTAAAGTATGCCGTATGTTTTTTGTGGCGTGCAGGATATTTGTCGCAATTAAAACATCATACCCTCCGGCATCAATACCCTGCCCGTCTATAGGCATTTCTGCATTAAGAAGCTTATAGGTGAGGTAGGGATTCGCGCTGCCATACTCTTTTTCTGCATGTATCAGAAAGGCCTTCGATATATCTGTATAACAGTATTCCTCAATATGTCCGGCATAAGGCTTGAGCTTTTCAAACACCTTAACACTGGTAGAGCCCGTACCTGCTCCTATTTCTATAATCCGTACCCTGGCGCGGGCATCAGCCTTGATCCTTTCTTTTATGTATATTTCTAGAATACCGGCAACAGCTCCATTGAAAAAATCCACAATTGCATTGCTTTTATATACACCCTCCACTAATTCCATAGAGGAGTTTGGAAACATAACATCGGTTGCCTTTTTCTTTCCTGTCAGTATTTCCGGCAATACTCGCATTGTCGCCTCTGCCAGGATAACCTGGGCTTTCATATCCGGATCCTTAATCCAGGCCTCCTTCCTGCCGTTCCACTCCGCCCACGCTTCATCCATATTGGCTGGGGCCATGTCAGTTACAGAGAATTTTTCTCCATCACATATGAGATAACCATTCCTTGAAAGAACCTGTAGGCTTTCCATGAGCCATCTTTCATACATATCATCTAACCCGTTTTTAAAGCCGAGCCCTTTTAGTAAAAACTCCTTTTCCCGGAAGAGGCCTAAGGACTGTAGCTGGCTCCACAACAATCTGCAAAGCATTTCTTCCATTTCCTTGCCTTTATACATCAGTTCAGAAAACATATCCGTGATATCAGAACCAGCTATTGCATCAGTACCTGAGTCATACTGCAGGAGTCTGTCCGCAGGCATACCCCCGGTTTTCTCCTTCAGGTATGCTGCAAGACTGCCCAAGGTTGAGTGCTCAAAAAGTACCTGGAGGGATATTCCCGTACTAAGCCTTTGGTTCAGTGTCTCAACAAATTCCTCCAGTTTCACGTGATCAAAGCCATATTCCTTGAGATCCACATCCATATCAACATCACCGGAGCTGACCATAAGAATTTCGGCTGCGGTTTTTACCAGGGAATCCTTTATACTTTCAGTCATTTCATTGTCATCATGTTTACTATCCGCAGGGGTGAGTCCAATACCTCCCTCCTGCTCTTCAGAAGCCGAAACGAGGTTGTATATGCAATTAATTCTTGACTCTACAACTTCAGGATATACCTTTATTACTTCACCGGAGTCCACCCCCTTCACACCAAGGGCCTTTGTAATTTTTAAAAACGCGATCTGGTTTACGGGTCCCGCCAGTAGAGTTTCCAGAACTTCCATCGCCTCCGGGGCTTTAATGGAATCAATGCCGGCTTCCGACATTCTATCCTTGTATTCCTTCGAGGCAACTACCCCCTCATTTCCCCAGAATCCCCAGTTTATTACCTTCACACGGCATGTCCACTCATTGGAAAGCTGGCGCGCAAATGCATCTTTGTATGCACAGCCGGAATTGTAGTTGCTCTGTCCCGGAGACTTAACAAATGAATTAACTGAGGAAAAGAATAACGCAAAATCCAGGGCTTCGTTTTTAAAAACCTGAGCTGTACGTACACATATATCTATCTTTGCGGCAAGTACATCCCGGAATATTTCCTCTTCCATGTTTGCAAGGCTCTGGTCCTTCAATACGATGGCAGAGTGTATTACTCCGTTTATTTTCGCATGCTGCTTTTTAATCTCTCTATAGGCCCGCTGCAGAGCTTTGATGTCTCTTGCATCCGCCGCAATGTATTGGGGAGCCGATCCCAAAGCTGCCAGCCTGTCCAGTTTTGCCCGGATACTTTCATCTATTTCCCTACGGCCAATCCATATGATTTTTGCTCTGTAGGTACGGATCATATATTCGCTCCATGCCTCTCCTATGCCGCCGGCTCCTCCGATTACCACATACACCCCTTCTGTTGTATACAAAGTCTTCTTCACCGGAGGCTGCTGCAAAGATACGAGCTTTTGCTCATGCCATTCCCCCTTCCTGTATGCCAGGGTCTTTCCGGGTGTGTCAAAGGGGATAGTAAATATTTCCTGTAACGGCCACTGGGAATCCGTATCCATATCAATCAACCGTATATTCCAGTTCCTGTATTCTCCGGCCAGTGTTCCTGCAAGACCATAAACAGCCGAGTGTGCCGGATTTATTGTTTCTGCTTCAAATACAGGCTGTGCAAGAGTTGTAATTATTGTCCATCCCAGAGGTTTGCTTCCATATCCCAACCGGAGCAGTGCTTTTATCATCCTGAAACAGCATAAAACCCCTCCATCCTGCTCTGTTATCCGTACATCATCCATAAGCCCTTTCAGGCGGCGTGGTACTATCCAGACAATATGTCCGATCGACCCCTCAGCTTCAAATTTCCTTACAAAGCTGTCGATAGACTCATCGTTACTGATGTCCAATACACTAGCATCGGGATAAAGCTGCTTAATTCCGGTAATATCTCCACCTGTTCCTCCGACAATCACAACATGCTCTTCCGTCCTTGGGCAAAGCCGCCCCTTTTTGACAACACAGGTGTCCCATACCGGAGTCAGCATGACAGTTCCTGCATAAGGCTTTGCAGCATCTTTTGCAGAAGCTGTTCCTGACATGTTTCCAGGCTGTTCACCCCCCTCAAGCGCCCGCGATGAAAAACCAATCACCCTGACACATACATTTCCGCTGTCATCACATATATCAATATCCTGCTTTCTGATTCCGCCATCTCCGCTGCTTCCCCCACTATTGCGTATGAAGGCCCACATTGACTTTGTACAGCCTTTATATACTTCCACATCCTCCAGGGCAAAAGGCAAAGTCACCTTGGCAGACGCTTCACGTCCGGAAGACATAAAATCCGCTGAGCCTTTTTGCAGACCCACCGCAGCCTGTATAGCAGAATCCATAAGACTGGGGTGCAATACATAATCCCCCCAGGTTTCGGATGCCGATTCAGGCAAGCTGAGCCTGGCCAATACATAATCCTGTCCCAAATATACGGTTTGCAGTCCCTGATAACACGGCCCATAGTCAATGCCCATCTGCCTTATGGATTCATAAAACTTTTCCGTATCAAAGCCATCCTGGCTGCATCCCGCCAGTAACTCCTCAATATCCAGTACCGGCATATCTGACATGGGATAAAACTCTGCAATCCCCTGGCTGTGCAGTACTTCTCCCATCTCATCTCCATGCGGATTGCTGTATACTTTATAGAAAATCTCTCCGTCTTCCTGCGGCATCAGGCCAATATGTACCTGTATTTCCTGTGCACCGGCAATAATAGGTCTGACCCATACTACATTCTTTATGCGAATACCTGCCTGTTGTCCGGCAAGAATTCCTGCAAAACGGCTTACTGCCTCTCTCGCCATTTCCAGATAAGTTACGCCCGGCAATACCGCCTGGTCCTTTACAAGGTGCTCGGCAATAAAAAATTCTTGTCCCGTAATATTTGTACTGAACCTATACTCGGAAAAATCAGATGTATTCCGGTGCAGCAGCGGATGAATCAAAGCTGCCTTGTCAATACCGGTAAAAGTTCCGGCAGTTTTTTTTGCATTAATATCGGGAGCCCAGAAGCGTTCCCCGGCAAAGGGATATGTGGGCAGACTGATTTTAAGCGGTTTTTTCCCTGAATACATTAAACTCCAGTCGATTTGCAGCCCTTTTGTCCAAATATCCGCAAGCTTCTCAAGCTCTCCTTTTGACATCCATTTTTCAACTACATCCCTGCAATCCTCATCATTACGGAATAGTTGTACTGTCTGGTTTGATACCTTCGAGTCCCCTGTAAAGCACCCTTCGATATCTTCCTTTCCCAGCAAGAACTTCTCCAGCTTTTGTATCAGCTCCTCAAGAGAATTTACTAAAAAGACTGCCCTGCTTTCCATGGCCTGCCGCCCCACCTGAAGAGTGTATGAAACTTCCGCCGGATTCAGTTGTTTTTTCCCTGGAGCCTTTAAAAATTCACAGAGTATCCTTGCGTATTCATTCAGGCGGTCTCTGTTCTTTGCGGCCAGAGGAATCACATATCCTTTACCGGAAGCTGCTTCATCAATATACTCATGATTCCCTGCTCTGATATATTCCTCAAAAATTGCATGGGCATTGGTTCCCCCGATTCCAAAGGAACTTAATGCCGCTCTGCGTGGCAGCAAAGAGGTTTCCCATTTCTTCAGCTTATCCACAACATAAAACGGGGATTCCTTCTGATCTATATTGGGGTTCGGCTCGTTATAGTTTATTGATGGGGGTATTTCACTATTATACAGGCTCAATGCGACCTTGATGCAGCCTGCCAGCCCTGCAGCCGTATCAAGATGTCCTATATTTGTTTTTACCGACCCTATCCCACAGTACTGGCGCTTTTCAGTATATTGCATGTAAACATCCCTAAGCGCAGCAAATTCAACAGGATCTCCTAGCTTTGTCCCGGTTCCGTGGGCTTCCACATAGCTGATGGTCTCCGGATTGATATCCGTGGTATTCAGCACCTTCTGGATGACATCAGCCTGTCCTTTGACACTTGGAGCATAATATCCAACCTTGTCAGCCCCGTCATTGTTTATCCCTATTCCCCTTAGTACAGCATAGATATTATCACCATCCCTTATGGCATCCAGGGCATTTTTCAGCATGATGACGGCAACTCCTTCACCGCTTATCATTCCATCCGCTGAAGCATCAAAGGTTTTGACATGTCCGTCGCTGGAAAAATTCAAACCGTTCTGGTGCATATATCCCAGATTGGCTGAAGGAAATATGGTTGCACCTCCTACCAGTGCATATTTCGATTCTCCGGATTTCAGACTCTTATAAGCCGAATGAAGCCCTACCAAAGATGAAGAACAATTGGAATGGATAAAAAAGCTGGGCCCCTTCAATCCCAATTTATATGAAACCATTGTCGGTATAGTACCACCCTGGGCTAAAAGCCACGATACATACTCATCCGAATTCTTCAGTACATCATCTGTTTTTGTTCCACGCAGGGCAGCCTGATAAAAACTGCTGCTTGCAGACATGAAAACACCTGTTTCAGGGATCTGCTTCGGAGTATAACCGGCATCCTCAACAGCTTTCCATGAATGCACCAGCAAAAGTCTCAACTGTGGATCCATAAACTCTGCATCCTTGTGGGAAATATTAAAAAAGCCTGAATCAAATAATTCTTTCCCTTCAATTGTCGATTGCACAGGAACATAATTGGAATTATTGATTATTTCTTTAGATAGCCCGGTTTCAGCAAGTTCCTCTTCTGACAGCAGCCTGACGCTTTCTGAGCCATTGTGCAGATTTTCCCAGAATTCAAAATGGTTTTTCGCACCCGGGAACTGGCATGATATTCCGATTATTGCCACACTATCCTCAAGATATTGGGGATAATCCCCTGTATCACTCTGTTTCCTGCTTTCTTTGATTCTGATATCCAATTGCGCAGTTATTTCTTTTTGTTCCCATTTCAAACTGTTGTCATTCCCCTTCTTCTCTGCTATATAAGCACTGAGCTCTTTTATATTGGAGTATTTAAACAGCATGGTCACCGCAAGATCAACGTCCAGCTCCGTCTTTATCCTCTGAACTACTGTGACCGCAAGAACAGAGTCCCCTCCTATATCAAAGAAACCGTCTTCCGTACTTATATTTTCAACTTTCAAAACATCTTTCCATATTTTCAACACACTTTTTTCTACTTCCGATTGTGGCGCGCTTACCTTATGATTCCTTGCCAGTTCTATCTTACGGTTCATCAGTTCTTTCCGGTCAATTTTTCCGTTTGGTGTTAAAGGTATCTTGTCCAACGGTATAAACAACGCGGGCATCATATATTCCGGCAGCCGGGCTTCCAGAAAGCCGCGCAGCCGGTTTGGTCCAGTACGGCTGCTGACGCTGTCCGCCATTTCCGATTTCCTGTTTTTTAAAACATAGTATGCTATAAGCTGCTTGGTGTCCTCCTGATTTCTGACAACTACGGCACAGTTTTCAATATCCGGATGAGAAAGAAGCTGGTCTTCAATCTCCCCCAGTTCAATACGGTGTCCGCGGATTTTTACCTGATAATCCAGCCTGCCAAGAAATTCAATATTTCCATCAGAGAGCCAGCGGGCCAGATCACCTGTCTTATACATTTTTGTTCCCGGTTCAAAGGGATTGTCTATAAATTTCTCTACGGTCAGCCCCGGTTGATTCAGGTACCCTCTGGCCAGCCCGTCACCTGCAATGTGAAGTTCACCCGGCATGCCTATGGGCATCGGATTCAGGTGGCTGTCAAGTATATAAACTTTAGTATTTGCTATAGGCTTGCCTATAGTGACCGGCTCGGTTTTCCTTATATGCTGGACTGTAGACCAGATGGTTGTTTCTGTCGGTCCGAACATGTTCCACACGTCACAGTTGTTCTGAAGGAATTGATGCTTCAGTGCTTCAGGAAGTGCTTCCCCACCACAAAGAATTTTGATACCCTCTTCATTTTTCCAGCCTGCTCTGAAAAGCATCGTCCATGCAGCAGGCGTTGCCTGCATTATTGTTGGCCTAAGTCTTTTGATTTCCTGTTTAAGCTTCTCTGCATCCTTAATCTTTTCAGCATTACAAACATATACTTTTGCACCTTTTATCAAAGGCAGGTACAATTCCAGCCCTGCAATATCAAAGCAGTAAGTTGTTATGGCAAGCAATGCATCCTGTGACACCAGTCCCGGTGTATTGCCCATGGATATCAGAAAGTTTGTCAAGCCTTTGTGAAGTACCATAACCCCTTTAGGTTTTCCGGTGCTTCCGGATGTATATATGACGTAGGCCAGGTGGCCGGGACATACCTCCCTTGCAAGATGTTTTATCCCTTTGGCCCCATTCTCTATCTTTTTCCATTCACTGTCCAGGCTAACCCTCCTGAGTCCCGCAGCCGGCAGATGTATCTTGTCCTTCAGCCCTTCCTGGGTCAACACTATGGACACCTTGCTGTCCTGTATCA
>JAOAIJ010000032.1 GCA_026414765.1 Clostridia bacterium
AGAACTTGCATACAGGAGCAAATACCTTGCCGGGGGTTACAACAACCAACCTGAGAAGACCCTGGAGGTATTTGTGGAAGACCCTCCGGGAAGCGGACAATGTGTATATAAAAGCGGAGATCTTGGACGGAGGCTGCCTGACGGAAGGCTTGAGTACCTTGGTAGAAGGGATTTTCAAGTAAAGATAAGGGGATACAGGATAGAATTGAGCGAAATTGAAGCCCAGTTGCAAAAGTATGATCTGGTAAAGGAAGCTGTTGTTGTAAACAAAGAAAATGCTAAAAACAACAGGTATCTCTGTGCATATGTTGTATCGGATGAAAAGCTTGAAATATCCGTATTGAGGAAGAGTCTGGCTAAGGAACTGCCTGAATATATGGTTCCTTCATATATAGTACAGATTGAAAAAATCCCTCTGACTCCTAATGGAAAGATAGACAGGGAGGCTCTTCCGGAGCCTGCAGCCAATATAAACACGGGTACTGAATACCAAGCTCCAACAAACCGGGCAGAGGAAGTGCTTGCAGGAATATGGCAGGAAGTGCTCGATGTGGAGAGGGTAGGAATAAACGATGATTTCTTTGAATTGGGGGGGAACTCCCTCAGCGCTATAAAAATGATAGCAAAATCAGGTGAATATGGGTTATCGATATCACTTTCTCAGGTGTTTAAATACAGGACAATTGCGGAGCTGTTTAGCAATATCGACTCAAAATCCATCGGTTTGGCAGATGCGCAGAATGGCAAAGATTTGGGTTTTTCAGATGACTGCAACAACTATAAAGACAAGCCGGGTTATAGAAAACACAACCGGGATTTTGAAGTGAATGTTCAATATCCATATTATTACCCTTGTATCTTAGGGGTTGTGATGGAAAAAATCAAATATGAACACGACTTTAAAATTGATGCAAGCTTTCTGCCTGTTGCACAAGGTATAAACCTGATAGGGTATATACACTTTGATGAATACCCGGACAGAATACAGTACATGGATAATTTTTACAGTAGTGTATTAGGCGATGCAGCATTTGATTTTAACAGCTTAGTCGAACTAAAGCTAAAATGGTTTGAGCACTTTGAGGATGGGGTAGAATACTGCACTGAGCACCTGGCTAACAATGAACTGGTAATAGTAGGCGGCACTACATATTACCTGAAATACTCACATGACTACTTGATCGGTGAGGAGGAATGGGCCAGAAGGATAAACAGTAATGAACAAAATCTTATCCGCAGTGATCCGGAAGAGATGGGACTGGCTCACACCTTTTTGTTGGTAGATATAACAGAGAAGGGTTATATCGTTTACGATACCAGTTTCAACTACTTTGGAGAGATATCCAAAGACGACTTCAAAAAGGCATTTGCAGGGTTGAAGTATATGGAGTGCCTTAACGGGAGCAAAGCGCAAAAAACCAATTTGCCTCACCAAATATTTGAAGTAGAGGTTAAAAGCAGTGAATTGGATATAAAAAAAATTGGATTGGAAATTCTCAGGCAGTGCATATACGGTTATACAACAGATAAGAGAGAACACACAAACATGTATCTTCCTGGTGGGATTCCGACTCCTGTAACAATCTCTATAGGTGTGGAAGCGTTAATAGAAATTGCATATATGTTAGAAGGCGTCAAGCAAAAAAATGAATGTGAAAGAAGATTTGCAGACTTAAAGGTATTTCTGGGCGGAATATTTGGACAGTGGAAGGCCAGATACGCCTTGTTCCTGGATTTCCTAAGGGATCTGAGCAAATACCATCACCTCCCAGACGGAATATTGGAAGGGTTTGAAGAAGTTGTACAGGCCTATTCCACTCTGGACATGCAGGCTGGTTTACTTGAAAAGGATAGTATTGTGCAATTTGTTGAAATTGCGATAGAACAACTGTATACCACATGTGAGAGGCAGAAAATGCTCTTTTCAGCCTTGGATAAGAGTATTAACAAATTTTGCAGTGACTCTTAATATTTGTGAGATTTTTCTCAATGGGCACTAAAAACTGACATAAATCATGGCTTGGAAGATTTGAAAGATTCTTTCAAGCCTTCTTTTTTTAGTAGGATAAAGCAAGAAGCATGAATATACAATGTTAATGGGTAAGCTAGGGGAAGTCGATATTTGTGTTTATGTAAAGTTGAAAAATTCAGATGAGGTTTTTCACAGGTATAGCAGCGAGGATATATGCACAATATATTATTGGATGTTATGGGTACTTGAAAGAAAGTATGCTGGGAAAAAACCAAAAAGCTGTAAAAAAGGTACATAGTTTTTATATTTCATGTATAGTTGCTGGAAGAAAGTGCAAAAGATCATTACAAACTAAATGCGGAAACTGTAAAAGGAGGCTTAGCAGATGAAAAAACTGTCGTTTGAATATGGTCACGGATTAATGGAGGCAAACCTCCCGGACAATACTGATGTATTTATTCCCGGGGAGACTGTACAGGATCCTCCATACCTTCAGAATCCGGAAGAAGAGACAAGGAAGGCAATACTTAATCCTATAGGAATGCCTCCAATATCCGAGCTTGCAAAAAAAGGCATGAAAGTAACAATAATATTTCCTGACAAGGTAAAGGGTGGATTCCAGGAGACCTCCCATAGAAAAATTTCAATACCTATTATAGTTGAAGAGCTTCTAAAGGCAGGAATAGAAAAGAAGGATATTAAGTTAATATGCAGTAACGGTCTTCATAGGAAGAATACAAAAGAAGAGATAAGATCACTTCTTGGAGAAAAGGTGTTTAATGAATTCTGGTATGCAAACCAGATAGTGAACCATGATAGTGAAGATTGGGATAACCTTGTAGATTTGGGTTATGATGAATTGGGTGATAGAGTCATAATGAACAAAGAGGCATATGAATCTGACCTTTCCATCATGATAGGACATACTCTTGGAAACCCGTATGGAGGATATTCCGGGGGCTACAAGCACTGTACGACAGGCATAACGCACTGGAAGAGTATAGGCTCACACCATGTGCCTCATGTAATGCACCGTGAGGATTTTACTCCTGTAAGTAACCAAAGCTTGATGAGAAGTAAATTTGACGCTATAGGCCAGCATATGGAAAAAAGCATGGGTAAAAAATTCTTTACCGTAGATGCTGTACTTGATACAAGTGCAAGACAAATCGCAGTATTTGCGGGATATGCAAAGGAAATACAACCATTATCGTGGGATATAGCAAATAAAAGAACATATGTAAAGTGGGCGGACAAAAAGTATGATATTATGGTGTTTGGAATGCCCCAGGCATTTCACTATGGAAATGGTATGGGAACAAACCCCATACTTATGCTCCAGGCAATATCTGCACAGATAATCAGGCATAAAAGGATTTTGAAGGACAATTGTGTTGTAATATGCTCATCCATATGCAACGGCTATTTCCATGATGAGGAGTTTCCTGCATACAGGGATGTGTATGGACTTTTCCAGAGTGATTATAATAATATACTTCCTGATATCGAAAAATTTGGGGAGTACTTAAGCACAAGGAAAGAGTATATAGATAAGTACCGCTTTAACTATGGATATCATCCATTTCATGCATTCTCAATGATTTCCTGTGGACATATAGCAGAAATAAATTGTTCCGCCATCTACATAGTAGGTGCACAGGAGCCAGGGTATGCAAGGGGAATGGGAATGAAAACAAGGGCAAACTTTGAGGAGGCTTTAAGGGATGCAAGGAAGTTTGTAGGAGACAGTCCAAATATACTTGCCCTTCCTAAGGCGTTTAAAACTGCTGCTGTTCATCTCTGCATGAAAGAGTAAGTAAACTGAATTTTAAAATGTCCTCATTTTATTTGTCTTAATATGATAAACTCCCCATAGTTACTGCATTATGGAGAGTTTTATCATATAGAAGGGATTTGTTAATAATAATTAATTATAGTGCATTTTTTGCGGGTTACCTATATTTTAAACTGCTGCACCATGCAGTTAAGCTTTTCGGCAAGCTCAGCCTGGCTTTGTGCTGCCTTTGCAACCTCATGTATTGCTACGGATACTTCATTGACACTGGTTGTTATTTCCTCAGAACTTGAAGCGGATTCCTGTGCAGTTGCGGATACATTTTGAATTGCTAAGTTTACCTGTTCAATTACATGAGATACAGATTTTGCAGCAGCATTGATTTCCTCCGACATACTGTTCACAAAAGCAGCATCTTTTTCATATTGGTCGCCGGTTTCAACCAGCAGAACATAGTCCGGTTTCACGTTGCCTTCTATAAAGCCCAGTACTTCATTTGCATTATGGGATAAGTTATCAAATGCAAATTGGATTTGTGTCACTAAAGATTGAATATCGGTTACTGTTTGTGCTGACTGTTCTGCAAGTTTTCTGACCTCTTCTGCAACTACGGCAAATCCTTTGCCTTGCTCACCGGCACGAGCGGCTTCGATTGCTGCATTCAGTGCAAGGAGGTTGGTCTGGGATGCGATATTTGCGATAGTATTTGCCATAACTTTAACATCTGCTACTACTCTGCCATCAGCAATGGCTTTGACTATCCTTGCATTTTTATCCTCATAAATTGCTGTTGCTGCTTCCATTGAATTATGTCCTCTGCTTTTAATCTCAAGTGCACGCCTTTGAATTTCAGCAGAAGAATTACTGGTCTCATCAGCTTTGTTCGAAAGCTCGATAGAAGTAGATCCTATCTCTTCAGCTGACGCACTGATTTCTTCTGTAGATGCACTTAATTCCTGCACCCCCCTTGAGATTTGACTGATAGAGTCATTGACAGATTTCATCTTAGACGAGATCTCTTCAGTAGTAGCTGACAATTCTTCGCTTGTGGCACTTAAGTCACTGGAGCTGTAAACTATCTCGGAGATTAGCGTCCTTATACTCTCTCCCGCATTATTTAGTGCTTTTCCAAGTTTGCCTATTTCATCCTCTGAATCTATATGTATTGTGTGCGTCAGATCGCCTCTTCCGATAGCCTCTGCAAAAGCAAGAACCCGCTTTAACTGTTTTGATATAGCAATTGATATGAATAATCCAAGCAGAATTGCCACGATAAATCCAATGATGACTATAATAACCGTAAAAACGAAAGAATTAATGTATACCGATTTATTACGCTGATAAGAATCCTGTGCGTCCTTTAAATTATTATCTATGAACTTATCAGTTATTTTGAACATGCTATCCATGGTTTCAAATGCATCCGGGACTAGTGTTTCAGCAATTTCGTACGAACTACTGCTTGCCAGTTTTACAATATCAATGTGGGTTCGTTTATAAAATGCCAGAAGTTTCTTAAACTGCTTGAACTGTTCAAGTTCCTGAGCAGTTGTTATAGTTTTTTCATACTCTTCCACAAGTTTATCATTTTCGGTGATCAATAACTTAAGGTCTTTTTCTATATTGCCTATTCTGTCCCTGTTCTGCTGGCGGAGCGCAATCAATATTTTTGAGTTTATTACTAAAAGATTTTCCTTTACTTCTCTGAGTCTATTTACATTTGTTAGATTTTGCTGATACATTTTTTCGGCATTGTCATTAATCTTATGCATATTGGATATTCCAATAACTCCTACTACACCAATAAGCAATGCAACAATGCTGAAGCACGATATTAATTTTCCAGCCATCCCAATGTTTTTAAACCACTTCATAAATAACCTCCATTTGTATAGGGTTTCTTAAAGCTACATGAATATTGACTGTGATATTTGACATAGGACTGCAAAGTTTGAAATGAGTCAATCAAAAAGGAAACATGTATCAATTCCAAAATAACGTATTTGTAAAGTTTAGTGCAATGTAGTTTTATGTAAACTGTATTTATAGAGACAGGTAATTAATTTTCTATGATTTCATTTGATATAGGACTGGAATGTTTGAAGTGAGTAACAAAAATCGATACATGTATCAATTACATAATAACAAATTTGCATTGGCTAGTAAACAGTTATTTCTTTTATGTTAACAATTATTATTAGGTCTGATAATAGTACTCTTATGCAATTTAGCTTGTTGAGCGGTATTGTATGGAATGAATATACCATATATTACTAGATATGACAGTCTGTTGACTTAAAAAAATTATAAAATATCCATCTACATATACTTTAAATTAATCAGTAAGCTAAAGAAAAGGGAAATTATATGCAACTAATGTTAACATAAATAAATAATGAAAAACGAAAATACATAATGTTTTATGAGTGACAATAGAGGTGCTGTAGCGGATGACTTGCTGAGAAAAAAACTGCTCAAACACGCTGAAATTGGTTTTTGACTGCTAGACAAATAATAATTATTACTACAGTTAGAGGGGGTGGTTAAAAATATATCAAAGTTGACATAATAATTATATAGCATTATACTGGAATCATACTGGTAGTATACATAATACCAGTACAGAACCAATGACAACATCAGTATACGCGAAGTATCAGGTTACATATAAGATATAAAATTGGATTAATGTTATCAAACACTGGGGGGGTTAAAGGATGAAAAAAAGGAAAAAAGTCCTGTTTTTAGGGCTTGATGCTGCCATGCCTGATCTTGTGAAAAAATTTGTAAATGAGGGCAACATGCCAAACACAGCAAAGCTAATGGAGCAAGGTGTATTTTCCAGACTGGAAACAGTTTTCCCGCCTCTTACTGCGGCGGCATGGACTGCTATCGTAAGTGGTGCGGGATCAGGGACAAACGGCGTACCAAGTTTAATGGTAAAGCACTCCGGAGAGGAGCTGGACCACTGGCATACTTCCTTTGACAGAAATGAAGTACTTTGTGAAACACTTTGGGATGTTGGAAATCGCAGTGGTTTAAAATCAGCATTAATTAATTGGCCTGTTACATTCCCACTGGGAGGAATTGATGAAAGCCAGGGGGTACAGTTGGCAGGGTCTTTGAATCCACCTTTCAGATATTTCTACATGCCCCTCTGGGATGTAGCGTCAAGCAGTGTCTTCTCTGATAGGCTGCTTAATTGTAATCAAATCCCTGGAAGAGCAGTACAAATCAAAACAAAACCGGCAGAGGGATGGACTAACCTCCCGAATAGTTTCAAGCCTGTACTGGAATTTGAAATTACAGTTCCTCCTACATACATAGAAGGTTACAAAATGCAGGTTGCAATGTATGCATCTACTGCAGAAGGATATGACAGAGTTTTAATATCGGAAACGAAGGATGCAGGCAAAGCTGTTACTGATATCACCTTAGGTGACTATGGCCCCTGGATCGTAAAGAACTTTAAAGCCAGAGACAAACAAAGAGACGGTTGCTTCCGGTTCCAGCTTTTTGAACTTTCCAAAGACGGCAAACATTTCAAACTGTATCAATCTGCAATAAATACAGCAGAAAATTACTCTGTACCAGCTAGCTTGACGGAAGAAGTCAAAAAGGTTGCTGGGACTTACATGGAAGTTGATGATCCCTGGGCGTTTATGGACGGATGGATGCCTGCGGAGCTTTATATAGAGCAGCTTGGACTTCATGCCAACTGGTGGGGCAATGCTACAAGACATGTACTTGCAAACAATGAATGGGATATGGGTTTTTCGTGGGTAGGAACTATCGACCATATAGAACACGTACTTTACTCCGGTATAGTGCCGGAAGCAAGGGTGTATGATCCAAGCAAGGCAGATTGGTGTATGGATCAGATAAGAACGGTTTACAAACAAGTAGATGACAACATCGGCAAGATACTTGAGGCTGTAAATCTGGAAGAAACCATAGTGATTTTGATATCTGACCACGGTATGACTCATCTTGACTGGAGCCCTTATGTAAAAGAACATCTTTCCAGAAACGGATTACTAAATTATGTACTGGATCTGACACATGACAACCCGGGTAATTTGAGTATCAAATGGGAAAAGACCAAATGTCATCCTCTGGAGCCGTGTCATGCTCATATTTTTATTAACTTAAAGGGAAGAGACCCGCAGGGGATTGTCGATCCAAAGGATTATAAAAAGGTACAAGGAGAAATAATCAAAGCCTTATTGGATATGAAAAACCCGGAAACAGGAGAAAGCGTTGTTGCCTTGGCGCTCAAAAAGGAAGAGGCAGGTACACTGGGTATTCAGGAGGGTCCAGGCTACGACAGAGTCGGAGATGTGGTATATGCCTGGAAGCCAGGATATATGTCACACCCATTCGTTTACAGAACAGCCGTCAAATATAGGGATGGATCTGAAAGGATTATTGTAAATCCGGAGCTATATGAACCGGCAGTTTTATGCAGGAACTTTACTGGTGTCCATCTTGCATTACCTTCCTTGCATGACATGCATGCATTAATGATTATGGCAGGTCCTGGTATAGCAAAGTATGAACGGAAATATGCTGCAAAAATTATTGATGTAGCGCCAACGATTTCCAAAATATTAGGAATGGATGTTCCGAAAGATGCAGAAGGTGGGGTGCTATATGATATCATCGACAGAATTGAAGAATAATATAGGAACAATAGGACTTGCCGGTGTAGGAACAATGGGAAAATGCATGCTGGACCGTTTGATTGCAAATGGTTTCAATGTTGCGGCTTACGACCCTTTTCCGGCAGCTCGTGACTATGCAAATGGAAAGGGAGCTGTAGTTTTAGGAAGTCCGGCAGAGCTTGCAAAGGCGGCAAAGCTGATTATTATGTCGTTACCCGCACCAAAGCAGGTTTTTGATGTAATCGGTGGAGAAAATGGACTGTTAGACGCATTGACAGAAGAACATGTAGTAGTCGATACAAGCACAGTAAGCCCTCAAACTTCGCAAAAGGGTGCGGAAATGGTATCGGCTAAGGGAGCAAGCTATGTAGATGCTCCTATTCTGGGAAGACCAAGTGCAGCAGGAAATTGGCTGCTTCCCTCCGGGGGTACTGAAAAGGCAATTGAATTTGCCCAGCCTGCCTTATTGACATTTGCCAAAAAAGTGGTCAGAGTTGGCGAAAACGGTTCAGGTAATGTAGTAAAATTGCTAAATCAGTTAATGTTCTCAGTTATTAATTGTGTAAGCACTGAGATTATGGCGTTAACAGAGGTGGTAGGAATTGACAAGAAAGTATTCTACGACGTAGTAGCAAACAGTGATGCTGCAACTGTCAGCGGATTGTTTAAAGAAACCGCAAGAAGAATCGTCTCAGAAGAATATGATAACCCAACCTTTACTGTAGAGTTGTTATGCAAGGATGCAGCCCTTGGCATACAGATGACCAAAGATGCTGGAGTAACACCGTTGATAGCGGGGTTTGTGCAGATTATTAATGAAAACGCAAAAGGAAAAGGTCTTGCGAAGCAAGATACCAGCGCAATTACTAAAATATTTGAAGAGCATTTTTCCAAACTTGATTAGTAGTATAGTTTTTACCCTCCTTATTTATGTTCTGATATTTATTGATAACACAAGAAAGTTGATTCTTTTCCTACTTTATGAAAGGTCTCTATTCAAATGGGAATCCTGAAGCAAAAAGACACTCTGGGGGACTGACGGATAGCCGACGCAGAGTACATTAATTGCTCTATGCCTTATCCTGATTTATTGTGGATAAATTGGTATATCTGATGAATTATGTCTAACCGTACTATACCCATTTTCATCACTTTATATGGCACAAAGCTGCTATTCACTAAAAGCTGAAGTGAAATGGGGGTTGACATTGTTTTTTCTTCTGGAGTGTACTTTGGGCTTCATGTTCTATAACTACGCATGTAAATGCGTAAAAAAAAAGAGAGAGGAATGGTAAAATGAAAAAAATGGCAAGGTCAGTAGCAATTCTATTATGTATGCTGTTGGTTGTCGGAATGTTTGCTGCTTGTGGTAAAACCTCAGATTCAGCGTCTAATACAGCCACAGCATCCAGTACCGCCCCGGCAGATAGCGCTGCAAAAGATGGAAAAACAACTTTTGGTCTGGCTCCTTTTAATGAAAAGCAGGTACTACGTATCGGTTTCTTCACCGGATCTCCGCTATCCTATCCTTTCTTATTTGCGGATAAATTGGGCTATTTTAAAGAACTCAACATTGAAGTCCAGTATGTACCGTTTACAAACGGTCCCGCCATGTTGGAGGCAAACACCGAATGGGATATCGGCAGCATGGGTCTTGGGGGCCTAGCAACCGGACTGAAAAAAGGATTTAAAATTATCGACATAACTGATTATGAAGAAAACCTTGCTTTGTTTGCACGTAAAGACAGTCCTCTCGCAAAGGATCCTTCAAAAGCTGAGAACTGGAAAGGTACAACTTGGATTTATCCAGCTGGAACAACTGCTCAGGCAACACTTGTTACAGCACTTCAAAAAGTCGGATTATCCCTGAGTGATGTAAAATCTGTAAACATGGATGTAGCCAATGCCCTTACAGGATTCAAAGGCGGCACAGGTGATGGGCTTGGGGTTTGGAATGCCATAGCATTTAATGCTGAAGATGCAGGTTTTGTAAGAGTCAGTGATGCGGGAAAACTTGGGTTTAAAGCTCCTTGCGGTACAGTTGCAAATGAGCAGACACTCCAGGAGAAAAAAGAGCTGATTCAAACAGCTGTTGCATTATTCCACTTTGCAGCAGAGTGGATTAATAAGAGTGATGAAAACAAGAAACAGGCAGCTGATTGGTACCTTGAAAACTGTATAGACGAAGGTCTTAAAGTTGACCAAAGTATAGCAACACGTGTCATAGATTGGTACAGAGGCCCTTCAATGGCTGAATATATCAAACTTTACACAGATAAATCAGCTGATGATGCAAAACTCTTTACAAAAAGGGATTTGATCCAGGCTGAAAAGGATATCCTCATAGGATTCGACTTCTTCGTTTCCCAGGGCAAATATACTAATGATGACCGTACTAAATTCCTTGAGGGCAATCAAGTTGATCCATCCGTTGCTATGGGTGTAAAAGAGATGCTTGACAAGCAAGGAATAAAATACTAAACAGTACAAGATGAATGATCTCCCCTGCCTGCGGGGCAGGGGAGTATAATTTCTCTTCAGAAAGCGGGGAATTATGAGGTGAGCCAAAATATGAACTCTAAACCTCTAAGTAATAGCGAACGGGTGGCAATGATACAAAATCAGAGAAAGAGAAACCAATATCAGAATGCATTGCTTTCGCTCATAGGAATTCTAGGATTCCTGATTTTATGGCAAGTGGTATGTATGTTTAAAATAGTTGATAGCAAATATCTCTCTGCTCCGGTTCAGATTTTCAATCTTTTTATAACGAAGCTTGGCAATCCTGATCCAGATGGAGCGGTTATCGGAGTCAATGTTTTATCAAGCCTTACGGTTGCACTGTCGGGTTTTGGCCTAGCGATTGTAATCGGAATTCCGCTGGGACTTTTTATGGGCTGGTACAAAGGATTTGACAGTTTTATGAGGCCTCTGTTTGAAATAGTAAGGCCTATACCGCCCGTATCATGGATTCCGCTCACAATAGTCTGGCTCGGAATAGGTCTTCAAGCAAAAGCATTGATTGTATTCTTTGCAGCATTTGTACCGTGCCTTATTAATTCGTATACCGGCATCAGACAGACAAGTGAAGTTTTGAAAAACGTTGCTAAGACATGTGGTGCCTCAAATTTTACAATATTCTGGAAAGTTGGTATACCTTCATCGATGACCATGGCATTTGCCGGAGTAAAGGTTGCCATAGGTAATGCATGGGCAACTCTGGTTGCAGCAGAAATGCTTGCTGCTTCAAGCGGGCTGGGATATATGATTCTCATGGGTAGGCAGTTTGGACGGGTAGACCTGGTTATACTGGGAATTGTGGTTATTGGAGCAATAGGAATAATAATTACGGCATTGATAGGTATGCTAGAAAACAAAGTATTGGGGTGGAAGAAGCTATGAGCAGAGACAAAACTGCAGTAATGAGTGTGGCAGAGAAAAAAGCCTATTACCTTAGCCGACTCTATATGATATTACCCGTTGTTTCTATTTTTCTATTAATTCTATTATGGACAACCACAGCAGGTAAATCGGACTTTCCTTCTCCTAAGGAGACTTGGGACAGGCTTATGCAATTGTTTGAGCAGCCGATTAAGGGCAAAAATATCTTCGGCCATGTATGGGCAAGCTTGATAAGGGTGTTTGTCGCCTTGGGGTTTGACTGGACATTTGGTATTGCCTTTGGTATTCTTATTGGCTGGAACAAAAAGGCTAAAGCTATACTCACGCCATTGTTCAATGCTTTCAGGGCAGTTCCACCCCTTGCGTGGATTCCGCTTATTACAATCTGGTTCGGGATAGGAGAGTTTCCCAAGATTCTGATTGTTATCTTTGGTTCACTTGCATCTATAGTTGTAAATACCCAGGCAGGTATGAGTAATGTAGAAAAGCTTTATCTTGATGTAGGAACTATCTTTAATGCAAATGCAAGGCAGAAATTGTTCCAGATTGCTATTCCATCTGCGCTTGACGCTATTTTTGCAGGTATAAGGACATCTACAAGTGCTGCCTGGATGGTTGTGTTGGCTGCTGAAATGCTGGGTGCGAAGTCAGGCGTCGGATTCCTCATTACAAGAGGTATGGACTCAATGGACCTGCCACTTGTGCTTATGTCGATGATTGCGATAGGGATAGTCGGTGCATTGCTTTCAATTGTTACACAAATTGCAGAAAGGTTGATATGCCCATGGACGAGAAAAAGATCAAACTAAGACTTGAAAATATATCTCAAAGCTATGTTGTTAATAATGAAGTGCGTGATGCCGTGTCAAACGTTTCATTAGATGTCTATGATAATGAATTTCTGGTTATTCTTGGCCCGGGCCATTGTGGCAAAAGTGTATTGCTTAACATTATAGGCGGCTTGGAAACACCGGTGGAAGGAAGCAAATACCTTGATGGTGAAAAGTTAATAGGAAATGATAAGCGTATTGGCATGGTATTCCAGAAACTGGCGCTTATGCCGTGGAAAACTGTTATGGGAAATGTAGAGTTTGGGCCACAGCTTGCCGGTGTTGACAAAGCAACCAGAAGGAAAACGGCACAGAAATATATTGACCTTGTGGGACTTACCGGTTTTGAAAAAGCCTATCCCAATCAATTATCAGGCGGCATGAAGCAGAGGGTTGGTATTGCCAGGGCTTATACAAATAATCCGGAAATTCTACTGATGGATGAACCCTTCGGGCAATTAGATGCCCAAACACGTTATGCCATGCAGGAAGAAATTCAGAGAGTATGGCAACAGGAGAAGAGGACCATCGTATTTGTAACAAATAATATTGAAGAGGCAGTGTATCTTGGTGACAGGATTATATTGCTCAGTAAATGCCCTGCAACAGTAAAACAAATTTACGATATAAGCTTGCCTAGACCTCGAAATACCATAGATCCTGAATTCTTGAGGATTCGTAAGGAAGTATCAGAAAATACGGATCTTGCATTATAGCGCTAGAAGGAGGAGATTATAATGAATGAAATTAAACAGGAATTTAAGGTTGAGGTCAAAAATCTGACTAAATATTTTGGTGATTTACATGTGTTGGATAATATTTCTTTTAATATTAAAAAGGGTGAGTTTGTCTGTGTTGTAGGACCGACCGGATGTGGAAAGACAACATTTCTGAATCTGCTTACCAGAATCTACATGCCGACAAAAGGGGATTTATACATCGAGGGTAAGCCCGCAGATCCTAAGAAGCACAATCTGGCTTTTGTATTCCAGGAGCCTTCATCTGCCCCGTGGCTGACCGTAGAACAAAATCTCCGGTTTGGGCTTGAAATCAAAAAACTGGATAAGAAAGAAATTGATGATAGAGTAAACCACATTATTTCATTATTAGGCTTGGAAAAATTCAGGGACTCATACCCTCACCAGTTGTCTGTTAGTACAGCACAGAGAATTATTATCGGAAGAGCCTTTGCTATGAATCCGGACCTTCTGCTTATGGATGAACCCTATGGGCAGATGGATGTAAAGTTGAGATTCTATCTGGAGGACGAAGTCATCCGGCTGTGGAAGAAGCTAGGCAGTACGGTTGTATTTATTACACATAATATTGAAGAAGCTGTTTATTTGGCTGAAAGAATCCTGATCCTGTCAAATAAACCAACTACCATTAAAGAGGAAGTCATAGTTGATTTGCCGAGGCCCAGGGATGTTGTTTCTCCCGAGTTTGTAAAGATTAGAAAGCATGTAACAGAACAAATAAAGTGGTGGTAAATAACGTGCATTTATAAGCAAGTTTATAGGAAAAATTTTTAATGAAAGTCTTTCGAGAGGCGAATGCATATGATTTTTCATGGGATATCAAAGCTATTATACCTTCAGATCAGAGATGTATTGGTAGAACAGATTGAAAGTGGGAAACTGTCCCCTGGAGATGCTTTGCCGGGGGAGAGAACCATGGCGGAGATGTTTGATGTAAGTAGAGTGACAATAAGGAAATGTATCGGGAATATGGTAGAAGAAGGTTATTTGATAAGAAGCAGAGGGAAAGAAACAATTGTAGCAAGCCGTAAGGTAAGCCATCGGTTGGGCACTCTACTTGGTGTAGTTGAGGAACTTTCTGAAGCTAACAAAACTATTAAGGTAAAGGTGCTGTATAAAGGCTATGAAAAAATTACAACCGATATAAGAAATCATTTGAATACAGAAGATAATGCCCAGGTATATGCATTTTCCAGACTAATATTTTGTGACGATAAGCCGCTTGTTGTAAACTATTCCCATGTCCTTCAAGATATAGGCAAACTAGTAGAATCCCTGGACTTAGAAAGCGATAGGGTATTTCAGCACCTGGAAAACTGCGGGTATAACGTGAGCTATGCAGAACAGATGATTTCAGCGGGCATATGCAACAAAAAGGAAGCAGAACTTTTAAATTATAAGGTAGGCCAGCCTGTAATTGTAATAAAGAGAACAACATTTTTGGAAAACGGATATCCTATACTATATGAAAAATCCACTTATCGTGGGGAGGAATACCAATATAGTATAAAATTGTTGCGGAAGAGCGGGTCAGGAAATAGTCAGCGAACCAACTATGTATAGGAGGGTAAACAGTTGACCATTGCTATTCTTGTTCTGATAAATTTCTTTTCTGCATTTATACAAGCATCAAGTGGACTTGGCTATGCAATTTTTGCAATGTTTTTTATGCCTTTGGTCCTTCCTTTTCAACAATGCTCTATCATCAGTGCGGCAATCATTGTTGTTATAGGTATTCAAATGACAGTTTCTCTACGTTCTCATATTAAAATAAAAAAAATTATACTGCCTATGGCTTTTTGTATTCTGACAACCTGGGTAGGTATCTATATCATAAGAGTGATTAATGAGGATTTGATGAGAACAGTTATGGGTGTTTTTTTAATAATCCTTTCTTTTTACTTCTATATCACAAATAAATGTAAAATCAGAATAAAAGAAGGCTTTATTACCGGCATGACAATAGGCTCACTAACTGGCCTCTTAACAGGAATGTTTAATATTGTCGGGCCGCTGCTTACACTGTATTATTATGAAAACAGTGAAGATAATCTAGAGTTTAAGGCAAATATTGAATTCAGTTTCTTAATAGCAGGGATGTATTCTTTATGCTTAAACCTTCTATATGCAAGACCAGATGTGTTTTTGATAAAAGCTATTGGATTATCAGCAGCAGGAGCAATTCTAGCGGGAATAATAGGGCTTCATCTGTTCAGAAAAATCGATAAGCATAAGCTTAAGTATATTATTATTGGAGCATTGCCGATAATGGGGATTATTCTTGTCTTCAGGTAGAAAAAGATGTAAGCTGCTATTTAAATGTATCGTAGTAATCAAGAGGTTAAAGCATATGAAGAAAAACAAGGTGAGACTTTTACTTGAAATATATGTATCTTTCCTGAAGCTGGGTTGTGTAGGCTTTGGCGGGGGCTATTCGATGATTCCTCTCATTGAACGTGAGATGGTGGAAGAAAAAAAATGGGTAGATAAAGAAAAAATAATAGATATATTTGCAGTGGCTGAATCACTGCCTGGTGCAACTGCCTTAAACTCATCTGCATTTGTGGGGTATTCGATTGCGGGTATTCCTGGTGCCCTTGTTGCGCTTCTGGGAAATATGACTCCTTCGGTTGTTATTGTGTTGAGCATGTCGATACTCTTTATGCAATTCAGTACATATCCGGCGGTTAAAGCAGCTTTCAGGGGAATTTACCCTGTAATTCTGGCGCTTATCACTTACGCTGCATATAAAATCGGTAAAACAGCTATACGTGATGCAATTGGCATAATAATTGCTGTTCTTGCTTTTATAGGAGCACTGTTCTTCCATCTTGAGCCTATTCCCCTTATTATTGCCGGTGCAGCAGCAGGGATAGCCATCAGCTATGTGAAAGCATTTTTCATTGTAAAAAAAAATGCAGGGAATGGTATTAAGGGAGAATAAACATGGAACTACTTTTTAAGCTTTTTATAATGTTTGCCAAGCTATCTGCCTTTGCTTTTGGCGGAGGATACGTAATGATACCCAGCCTTATCAAGGCATCAGAAACAAATGGCTGGGCTACGGCTTCCGAACTGACGGATGTTATTGCCATTGCAGGTATGAGCCCGGGACCCGTAGCGGTAAATGCAGCTGTAGGTTATGGCTACAAGGTGGCCGGTTTTCCGGGAGCAGTGGCTTCCTTCCTTGGGATAGCTATTCCATGTGCTTTGATCGTAATCACTGTAGCTGCCTTTTTCTTCAGAGTATACAATTACCCCAAGGTGCAAGCGGCGCTTTATGGACTTCGACCTGTAATAACAGGAATCATTTTGTATGCAGCTGTCAGTCTTGCTCTAAAAAATAGCATAATAGCAGCTGCACCTGACAAGTTGATTTCTGACGGGATTAACATTACAGCATCAGGGTTTCAATTGTTTGAAGCCAAAAGTTTAGTTATTACCGCATTAACCCTTGGTATTTTGATGAAAACAAAAATACAGCCGATATTCCTGATTTTAGGCTCCGGAGTACTAGGGGTGCTTATATTCTAGCGTTTGAAATAAATATTCAGCAAAACAAGCTTTAGTGTTGGTATCAGTGATTTTGCGTTGCAAATAGTGAAGTTGTTAAGTGAAATTTCAGGCGTATTACATATTATTAAGAACAATAAAGGAGCATGGCTTTAATAAAACGTGATTTTGAGGTAATGACGCCAATATTAGAGATTGCTAACTACTTTTATAGGTGATATAGTATACAAGCTGTCTCGTGAGCGACACTATGACAAGATAAGTCGACAGAAGATTATTACAACTGGTAGAAAATTCTTGAGAAAAAGTTGTTGACATAACCAAGACAGTGTGTTAAGATGTAAATCCGCCGCGAGAAACGGCGGGATGGACTTTGAAAAGTGAACAGTGTATGAAACAACATGCAAATGTTGAAGGAACTCGAACAATAAATTTGAGTAAG